>JARGGA010000569.1 GCA_029210805.1 Candidatus Thorarchaeota archaeon | reverse complement strand
CATTAAAGGGAAGTCCAACTTTGTATAGGTTTCTTGCAGCTGTTGGCAACCCTTAAATAATTACTATCATGTACTCAGGTTTCAAATTAGAACCAATGGACAAAAAATACGATAAATTAACTATGAATAATTAAGTACACGTATTGATAATTAGTGACATGTTAATACATTTACTTAATGGAATCGATTGCAAAGAAAGTCATTAAAAGGGCTCATTGAAGTTTAAAATGCGCTTCCAAGTACGGTCTTGAGAGTCTTTCTTTGATTGGTACATGCCATATTTGATTGAATGACTCCTATACGTTTACTAACTATATATTCAATCTTGCGTTGAACAATCTTCCTAATAATGTGAAAAATCCGGTTTCTACCGTAACTAGCAAGAGGTACGCAATTTGTCTGTAGTGAATGCAAAATATGAGTACAAACGAATAGAAGAACAACAGATCGCCTTTATTCGGAAACCTCTGATTAAAAGAGATGAGCTAAAGGAAAGATTCGACACATTGCAACGAGTATGTAAAGAGCAAATATCCGGTTCTGCGTTAATCATCTATCATTTTGATACTGGGGTCACAGAGGGTCTTGATGTTGAAGCAGCATATCCTGTAACTGGAACAATAGATTCTGAAGAAGTTAGTAATCGCATTTTAGAAAGAGTTGAGGCTATGAGTACTGTTCATCGAGGACCGTACGGTGAACTATCTAATGTTTGGAATACACTTCGCAATTTTTCAAATTCAAAAGCTTTGGCACATGGCCTAAGCCCTCGAGAAGTATATTTAGAAGGTCCATTTTGCGAAAATCCAGATGATAATGTGACAGAGCTACAAGCTACTGTTCATGATTGGGATAAAAGATTCCACTCTTCGTTAGGTGAAGTTCTAGGAAGCAAAGTTCGAGATGAAATACTACAAGGATATGATGAACTTACTCCGTTCACAAATGCCGAAGAGCGGGCTGATTGGACTATTAACGCTATCAAGAAGCTAGACGCAAAAGCCACTGAGGATGAAAAATACCAAATCATTTCCAAATGCGCCCACATCAGACCTAAGGAAGAGATTGAACAGCTCAAAGCTGTATATGAGAAAAACCATGACGTGGATGAGTTTCTCGAATATTATGCAAATAGTCTGCCCTTTATTGAGAAACCTTATCGCGAAGGATCCATCATCTATCAGAGTAAACCTCCAGCTGATCCAGAAGCATATAGGGCAGCAAAATCCCAACACGAATTAATACAGGCTGCTTGTTTTTGTCCAATAATCAAAGCAAGTCTAGATAGAATGCCTAGAAGTTTCTGCTATTGTGGTGCTGGTTGGGCACGACAGATGTTTGAATCTGTTTTTGGACAACCTTTGAAAATTGAGATTTTAGAAACAGTAATTGATGGTGGTAGATTGTGCAAATATGCCATCCATCTACCTGAAGGAATTCTGAAATAGAGAAAATGGAAACAGTGTTCTTGTTTGATGGCCATTGTGTGACCCTAAAGATGAATTCATATTGACTTACATCTTCCTCTATCAAAATCATATTGGTGAATAAGAATTCCAACTATCATTGACAAAGATTGCTGCGACGCCTGTGGCGCATGTCTTAGAGAGTGTAGATACGGTGTCTACGAGATACTAGATGAAAAACCTCAAGTTGCTCATGTCATGTACTGCAAGGAATGTGGTGAATGTATCAAGGCATGCCCTAATGGTTGCATAGCATTCAGACGAAAATGAAAATAGTTGAACACTATTATGAAGCGGGCTCTTCACATGCAAAAAAGTATGCTAGGGACACAATGAATGCTGCAGTGCTTGAAGTGCCTTCAAGATATCTTCAATTCTCTTCATTTTTACACTCATGATTGTGATTAAATTTGCACCTAAACAGGTAAGAATCCATCTTCTATTTTGTCTTTTAGACGAGAATTCAGAAATTCCTCCGCCTCCTTTGGTGTCGAAAATTCTCGTGCCGCTCTGATACCAGTTCTGCCAATCTTCCCAAATTGAATCGTAACTGACTTTCCTATACGCTCTCCTATCCAAAAATCCGTCTTACTTTCGTATCGGCCAGTGTTTATTGGTT
>JARGGA010000046.1:12842-14928 GCA_029210805.1 Candidatus Thorarchaeota archaeon | reverse complement strand
AAATAGTGTGGTTTTGAACTGCCCTTTATGGAACCTTTTGCAATCGCTACCTCAAATCGCTTCGCTAAATCATCAGTCATGCCAGTGCTAGCAATTTCTAATCCAAACAACTTGGTAACCTTTGCACCTACAATGCCTGGAAACTCAACGTTTCCTCCAGCAGCATTGATCCCAGCAACTCTAGCTTGACGCACAGCCACTGTTCCAAGTCCTCCAGACATTGGTTTCCGCGTGATAAATTCCACATGTTCAGCACAATCACCACATGCATAAACATCCGGTAGGTTGGTCATCATCTTGTCATTAACCTTGATACCACGAGTGGGTCCAATCACTACGCCAATAGACTCTGCAAGTTTAGTAATTGGACGGACACCAGTTGCCACCACAACTACATCCGCAGGAATTTGTGTCTGTTCATTAGTTTCACGGTTCTGAACAAGTACCGATCGTGGAGCATCATCTCCTAGAATCTCTTGAGCTGCTGTATTTCCAAGAATTACTAATCCATGTTCGGTGCAGTGCTCCTCAACTATTGCAGCCATATCGGGATCAACCATAGCCAGAAGAATATGCGGCAGGAATTCAACCACAGTAACATGAACGCCTCGTTCGTGGAAAGCCTCAGCAGTTTCCATTCCTACCAAACCACCGCCGATTACAACGATATTCTTCGCTTTGCCCGCTTCAGCAGCAAGTGCTTTTGCGTCATCAAGAGTACGAAGTCCATATACACGCTTCTTATCGAGTCCCTTGATTGGAGGATCCGCATTCTCTGCGCCGGTGGCGAAAATAAGAGCGTCATAAGTGATAGAATCTTCCCCTTCAGGCCCCTCAAATGTCAATTGACGTGAATTGTGGTCAATCTTTGTCACAGCGGTTCCAAGATGAGCATTTACCGTTACACTTGTCCAATTCTCAGGAGCCATTAGTACGAGGTCCTCAAACTCCTTTACTTTCCCCGAGATAGTATAAGGCAATCCACATCGAGAATATTGTGAGTAATTTTCAGTGTTGAAAATCGAAATCTCCACATTGCGATTGAATTTCCTTGCTTGCATGGCGGCTGTTGCACCAGCAGCTCCGCATCCGATTATGGCGATATGCTCGACCATTGCTATTTGCACCTAGTACTTTTCGAACTTGTTCCTTTTTCACTGTTACCACACAAACAGTAGGAATATCGGAGAACCTGTTATTCAGAACTCATAAATAGAACCAATTGTCGGTATCAGACAGTTTGAGTCCCATTTGTGCCACTTGAACCAAAAGACTTAACGTCTCAGAAAAAATAGGGAGAGAGAATCGCATGCCCTCATCAATAGAGAGATTTTTCGAACCGAGACCCAGACAAGCTAACGGTTTCCATGGGGATATCATAAGGGCGACTATCTTGGCATTCATGATTTTCTTGTTACTTGCTTGTTCACAAACTAGTCAGAATTTCTTTACACCAACTAGAAGCCTATAATCTGATATAGCCTTGGCAGATGTAGGAAATATCTATTCTGTAACTCTTCCGGGTGATTACTTTACTGTTGATGGTACTACTGAAGGGTATCATGGATTTGCGTATGCAATTGATGATGATGATCTTGTTGTTTTCACAGACCCGGTTCAGGATGTATCCTTGCAAGTGAGTATACCTTCTGGTTCACTTCAATTTTCGAGCCCTTTATTCGCCTACGACATTGATGGAGATGGTGATGATGAGTTTGCCTGTGGCAACTACAATGGTCTCAACTACGAAATTCTAGTTATCGATTTCAATGATCTCTCTGTAACATCATACATATCTCCAACAGTCTTGTCATATCCAGTGGGAGCTGGTGATTTCAATGGAGACGGCGAGATAGATTTGCTACTCAAGAGCGTGACACGGAGGGATATGTCCACTCTTAATCTGGTCACAAATTCATCAATTGGAGAATGGCATACTCCTGCAGCTGAACCATTCGATAGTCAGGTTGTTGGGAAGTTTTGGGATGGTCAAAAAGACTACATAGCGCTTGAAGTTGAGGATCCTGCAACGATTCGAGAAAGGAACATCACTCTTGTAGACGGCAATGGAACGCTATTGACTCAG
>JARGGA010000046.1:0-12832 GCA_029210805.1 Candidatus Thorarchaeota archaeon | reverse complement strand
GTTGATCACTGGTATGTATATGAGCTGGCAGTTGTTAATCATGGTGGTGTTGCAGAGGACTTAGTCGCGGTCGATTATTTTGGTAATGCTACGATGTACAACGGTGAAGACCTCAGTGTAGACTATGAGATAGTAGTTACTACAGCATATCCTGATAGAGGTTTCAGAGTTAAGTCAGCAAACCTAACTTTGAATCCTATAGAGGATTATATTGCCATTGATGGCGATGCGGGCGTTGCGTATTTTATCGATGGAAATGGAACAATCATTCACACCGTATCCAATGTGGAAAACACAGGGAATATCTACTTCGATGTTGGGCTAATCGATTCGGACGGGATAACAGATGTATTGATTGAAGATGAAAACGGATATCCAGCTCTTGCAAGGGGAGTTGATGGCATCATATCGTACAGTGTATCAAGTATAGGAATCCCGGATAGGTTCAGAGTGTATGAGTTGAATGGTGATCATCGAGATGATTTCATTGTAAGAACAGAGGGTGATGAAATTCAGATGCATGCCATCATTAGTGATGTTGATACACCAATACTCTCACCACAACAAATTGAGCCGCTTCACCCTACTGTACTTGATGATTATATTGAGTTTGAGGTAGTAGTAGATGATGACTCTCCTATCGATATTTCTGAAATTTACTACAGGGCAGTCGGTGACGCGTTGTGGTTGAGACCGCATGATGGCTTATTCTCAACTTCAGATGGTAGAAGGTACTATGCATTTCTTGTAGGACTTGGTGGTGGTAACTATGAATACTACTACAAATTCAGAGACGCCTATTTGAATACAGCATTTGTGGGAAATGCAACAAATCCACTAGGACTAACTGTGGTGGGCAATTATGAGTGGTCGTTCGTACCTGATTCCATGTTTGGTAGCGGACTTGGAGGGTATAACAGAATAGCCCTTGGAAACCAGTCGGATGGGAGCAATGTTATCTATATAGCGTATCTTTCCAGTAGTGGAGGTTTGAATCTAACAACCTATAGTGAATCTGGAACCGTTCTCAATTCCACAAGCCATCCATATGCGCAAGGCTACGATTTTGAATTGATTTCTGGTAATCTAGATGGTGATAATGTCATAGATGTTGTTTTGATAGTTAGCAATAAAGCCATAGGACCTGATACACGTGTATACGCATATCACGGTATCAACCTTTCACGTTACTATGAAAGTGAATCGCCTGTAGATACCAAAATCCTAGACTATCTCGATCTATCCGATGTAGATGGGGATGGTCTAGATGAATTAACTCTCGTCAAATACAGTCCCCCGTATGCAACTGGAGTTATGGATGACACCGGGTCTTGGATAAATAATAAACTGCCAGACAATTTGAATCCATTCTATCTTCCAAATACAATGGCGACAGCACACTTGGATTTGAGTGGAGATGCCTATATTGCGATAGGACGAGGAAAGTATCAAGTTGATATCATCGAAGCTGACACCCTTAATCCATTCACATCCCTAACATTCAATCTTGGAACATATTCTGATATAGATATTGTAGATATCAGAACATACTGCAATGCCAGTTCGTCGCTTCAAAAATTCCTGGTAGAGTTAACCTTGTGGGATGGAGCGGCTACATCAACTGCCTTTGCATTCATTGATATTTCTTCAGGAACTTTGGATGTAGCAGATATGGATATTATCCCGGGACGGAATCACCGTTGGAGCCACATGCATGATGTTGATCAGGATGGTTCTGATGATCTCTTTATCATCTCGACATCAGGCGAGGTTTCATTGATTCGATTTAATCCATATTTCTCCATTCTCTGGAATGCTACTATTACGGATGCCACTCCAACCACATCTGTAATTACAGATTTCATTGGAGATGGCCAAGATGAGCTCGCAGTATTCACTAAGGAAGACAAAACACTCACAACATTATCATTCAACGGTGCTGTTAATCGAGAGCTATTTGTTGGGGAGATTCACGGAGCAATACCAATTGGCGACGTGGATCCTGGTGAAGGTAATGAAATCGCAGTCTATCCGATAGTAACGGAGGACCCAATGGAATTGGGCGTAGTTAGGGATCTTGATTGGTTCTATAGGCTGAATGTAAGTGTAACGCATTCAGCTACTCAATTGGAGCAGAAAAACGAATTCTGGTCCTTTGTGGAGGTTGTAAATATCTATGATGAACTGGTGCCTGATGCAACTGTATTTATAGAGGTCCAGTTCAATGATGCTGGTGAAACACGAACAGAAACATTTAGCTATTTCTTTAATGAGTCAAATAGTTTGTATCAATTGTCAATTGGAGCTTCTTGGCCAATAGGAGTTGTCAATCTTAGTGTTTCTGCGAACCATGAACTCTATCATGATTGGAAACAAGAGTCTCTATACGCATTAACGGTACGAAGTCCACTATCTGTTGAAATCCATACTGAAGAAATTGTGCCACAGGGAGAAGATCAGTTCATTGAAGTTTGGGTAACCGACAGTCGAGGATTTACAGTTCTTGATGCCAATGTCACAATAGAAATTGAAGGTACTGAATTCTCACCCACAATTTCAGAGCCGTTTTATGTCTATGATAATGTCAATGTAACCCTTCCAGCTGGAGAGTATGAAGTCACTGCAACTGCAGAACATCTGTATGCAACATTAGATACCAATGCTACTGTAGGATTCAGAGTACAAACAATCACAGCGGATCTTGTTGTAGTAGACAACTTCCAAAGAAACCTGATTCAATTTGACAATGTCGCCTCTTGGTTCAATATTACTGATGCATATGGATATTCAATATCTGAAGCTGATGTGAGTCTCAGGCTTGGTCCCACTGTATTTGAAATGAGAGAATTGGCACCGGGATGCTATTATCTTGAAAGACCGTTTGATGTCGAAATTGGATACCATTCCTTTGAACTATTTGTTGAAAAAGCAGGTTTTGAGAATCCAAGGGCGGCATGGGTTAATGTAACGGTAAGAGGAAGATTAGCTCCTGGTATCTTCTATGAACCAAATGTTGAAGCTGAAGGGTCTCTTAATATCACCATTACGATGAAGGATAATAAAGGACCTGTGACTGCAGGAACATGGGTTATTATCGAGATTGGGGATCAGAACTACACAGCCATTCAACATCCTGAGTTTCAAATTCTATTCTCAGTAACAATTACCGTAAATGTTGGAGCTGGAAGGAATTCCTTTAGAGTGATTGCAGGAGCGACATATGCCAATGAAACTTTCACTGAAATACGTCAGTTCTATGTCCGCTCAATAGCAACAGCTATCGTCACATCATCACAAGGCTGGGAAATAACACAGGGAGATTCAGCAGAAATCTTTGTGAATCTATATGATTGGCTAGAGCTCCCAGCGAATGCTACCAGTGCCACACTTTTCATCGGTAGAAGTTCCTATAGCTTGGCAAGACATGCTACAGGGTCATACTCAGTCTTGGTTTCAACATCGGGGTGGGAATCAGGAATCTACAACTACACTGTATTCATCCAAGACCTCTATCTGGAATTAGAACCAACAATGGGTGAACTCTTAGTACGAGGGAGTCTTTCAATCGAAGTTGAAGTAATGACTCAAACTCCTCGAATCGGCGAGAGATTGGAGATTGAGGTGGCGGTATATGATAGGTATGACAATCCTGTTCCAGGCTTGGAGATTTCAGTGGCGATTGAGGGAATATTCGCAGAAGTTCAAGAATCAGGTGAACCTGGTAGGTATACCGCAGTTTTCGAAATTGTATCTAATACTAACTGGGGGGATAAGAATATCAATGTGACTGCAGAGAACGAGTTTAGTGTATTTGCTGAGTATACGAGTCCTTCGTTTAAGCTCGGAGCCGCACTTCCAGTAATTTCACTATCTCCAGCAGCATATGGCATCACAACAGGTTTGGCATTTGTCCTTAGTTTTGTGGGTCTATTTGCATACTTCAAAATGGCTTCATCGATGAGGATAGAAGGAAAGGATGTTGACAGCCTAAAGAGGTCTGTTAAGAGAATGGACCGGCTTTACATTGTAATTGTAGGCGCGACTGGTGTAGCCGCGATTGCCTCTGGGCTGGCCTACATCGCTCTTAATTATGAACTTGCAGTAATCTTGGCAATAACTATCCTTGGGGTATCGGTTCTTCTGTATGGGTTATGGCTATATAGAGATGCAGTAGCATCTATACTAGTATATGATAAACTTAGCAGGAAGAGAATGATTCTGGGTCTCTGGCACTTGTTCTTCTTGCCATTAACAATCTTTATGATATTGATATACGGAGCCAAAATAGGCTGGTTTGATGAACATGTTGTGCAAGCATCAATTGATATTGCAGGCATTACCATTCCAAAAATAACAACAACTATTGTAACATCGTTCCTTTCATCTATCATAGTTGTGGTTCTCAATGTCTATCGAGAAACAAGTCAGGGCATTAAGAAACTAGATCGGATGATAGCATCAAACACTCCGGAAGATGTTTTACAGGCCGAACGCACAATGATGGTTCAGAAAGCAAGTTCATCGATTAGGATCAAGTTCCTGTTGTTCTTAGTTGTAGTCGGTGGCGCAACTGTTTTATCAATTGATTTCATCATTTCCCAGTACTCCATTCTTTTGATAGTTCTGATTCCTGTGTTATTCCTAGTTGTGATACCATTCATATCATCGAAAGTGTTGCAAGCGCTTGGTTTCATGAAATCAAAGGTAACTGGTGAAGAAATAGAGTACTCTTCAGGTATGTAAAGAGAATAAAAAGAAGAGAGTTGGTAGCGACAACAAAGCCGCTACCACTTTTTTTGTTGATGAACTTGGCTCTAAGATCACTCTTCAGAAGCAGAATCCTCTTCATCATCCCAATCAGCAGTATCCGGTTCATCCAGGTCTTCATCGTCAGAGTCTGTTTCCCCGGCCGATGCAACCTCAGAGTCGGACCCCTCAACCTCTGTAGGCGCATCTATTGATTCTTCAGGTTCATCCAGTATCGACTCATTATCTTCTTCGATGGCTTCATCAACTTCTTCCTCTGTTGCAGCTTGGCCACCTTCTTCAGTTATCTCAGCTTCAGTAGGCATCATCTTGCCGCCAGCATCAACTCGGTCAGTTAGTTTCTGAATCTGGGTCTTTCGTGCAAGATAGAGTGCTACTATTACTGCAAGCGAGAGCCCTGCACCGACAATTGTGAGGGTTGTCTGGAATTCACTGGAAGCACCTCCAAGAAGCTGCTGCCAGGTGAGAACAAGGAAGATAAGGCCTCCGATGTTCATGACGAAACTCTTGAACGGAGTTTCAATCTTCTGAATCTCAGTTACATCAGTATCGACCATTGCTGCTGCTATTACACCCGCATTGTATTCGTTAGTCTTTACCTTCTTAGAGAGATTCTTGATAGAAATGGATTTCTTCTTGCCAACTACTTTGATGGCTCGGTCAGTCTTGCTTGAAAGGTACTCAGCATATTCCAATCGTCCCTGCTCTTCGTCAATCTTGCATTTCTTGCATGTGTTTGTCTTTTTGTCCCAATCACGTTTGCATTTGGGGCATTTGTCAACACGCCATGCAGGGGGAGCAGCTTCACGAAGTCTTTGCTTCAGACGGTACTCTGATACACTATCGGGTTCATCTATTACTTCACCCTTCTTCTTTTTCACTTTTACCATGCCCGATAGCATTGAGAAGAGAGCAGGAAGAGCTCCTATTACAAGTAAATTCGGGAGAGATCTAATTTCTCCAGTCTTTTTCTGTATGCTCCTAGCTTTATGTGCGGTCTGAATTGCTTCGTATATTGATTTGAAATTAAATCCCATTGTTCCAACTGCACTTACAGTTGACACTGTGGTGATAGCACCAACCACGGTGAATATGGCTTGCTCAGGACTATCCAGGGGTAGCAGGAAAAAGGAGGTGTATCCAAAATTATGAAGCTCGGCAGAACGACCTGCATCACCCGGGTCCATCTCGTAGTAGTTGAAGTCCAGTGAAACTTCATAGATTCCGGAAATCAAATCCACTGAAACGCCTTCAGCTAGATCTAGTTCGAGTATGTCAGATAATGGAAACGATTCGGTCGTATTTGCGCCAATATCTGGATAAAGCTGAACCCATGAAACATACTGTCCATCTACTTCCTGTGATATTGTTATTGGCAACACCGGATAACCCTGATAGTAAAAAGTAATCACACCGGATACGTTCAATGGAACATCATTTGTTACATTCATAACCAATTTAATAGTTATCGGATCATCCCGGGGAATAAGTATTGGGTCAGCCTCTGTCGCATCTAAAATATTCCGTCCGTTAAATTCAATGAAGACGTGAAGTTTTTCATCTTCAATCCAACCTGCACCAAAACTCTGTGCCTGAACTAAAGTTGCAGAACCTGTAATAAAGAGCATTACAAAGAAAAATGCAAATACAGAGAACGCAATTCTTGATTTTGAGCGTGCCATCCAAGTTTCCTCCGATTCCTCAAGATAACAAATGTTAGGAATGTTCTGGTCTGAAAAGGGTTTTGCTGATTGATGAATCTACGTTGTTTGAATCGCTCGGGCAATTTCAGCAATCTTTCGAGCTATTTCTTTAAAGCCCTCGCTTTTCTTCATAATACCTTTTGCACCCGCTTGAAGAGCGGCTTCGATTAGGCCAGGAGAAAGATAGGCTGTAAGGATGTAGATATTGTCTGCACCTAGCTCCTTCAGTTTCGTAGTTGTTTCTAAGCCACCCATTCCAGGCATCTTGTAGTCTAGGACTGTAATATGTGGAATTCTATCCAAATAGCCACCTCTAACAATCAGCGATATCTTCGTAACTGCCTTCTCTCCACTTGCTGATGTCATAACTTCAAAATCATCCAAAAGCCCACGAAGATAGATGCTTACTAGCTTTGGTACTGCAGGTTCATCATCGATTAGAAAGATGCGTATGGTCATCCTGGAACTTCCTATAGCTCAAGGATATTCATAGTGTAATTTCGACCTTATGAATAGTACTGAAAATTGTCATAGAAAAAGAAGAAGAGCGAGGAGGAAACCCTCCTCATTCAATACCGTTCATTTTTAATTGGAAAAACTTGGACACCAGAGTGATGCCCTCCTAGGAACGACTCTGTGAGGTAGTTTGTGTGTCTGGCAAACCTCATACTTCTATCATCGGAGGGAGTATATAAAGCCCTACCAGGTCATTCAAACACATATCTAAGAGAGGTCCAACTTTATCCAAGTTCCAAGCAACTGTTAGATACCCTTAGCGTACTTCAGCAACGTGGCAAGAACAGCTGATGCATGGATCGTATGCCCGAACAAGACGATTCAAGTTAAACTGAATATCCTTGGTAGAAAGACCTGCTATCTGAGGGAAGAATCCACGAACGTCTTCTTCCATGTTCACATAGTTCATTGTTGTTGGGGCAATGATGTTAGCTTTCTTCAGAATACCGTTGGCATCAAATTCGTATGAGTGAACCAAAGAGCCTCTAGGAGCCTCAGTGATGTGTGTACCCTTTCCTGCTTTTGGAACCACTTGAGGTTCATGCCACTCAAGATCGCTTTTAAGAAGCTTGTCAATAGTTGCCTCGGCCATATCGAATACTTGTGCAGTTTCAATGAGCTGGGCGGCATTGTTATGGAAAGTATTGAAGCTTGGCAATTTTATGCCTAACTGATCAATGACCTTTTTCGCGAAAGGTTGTAGGAGGTCTTGATTGATATTCAATCTTGCAAGAGCACCGACAAAGAAACCCTTCCCATTCATATCTCCAGCCTTGGCGTAGCTGTACTCCGGAATCCTCTCGTTGATGTACTTCTTGTAGTCCTCTACTGGAGCACGGATTCCACTCAAAGTTGCTATGTCACCATCTACTAGAGCATATTCATCATCACGACGAATAGCAAGATAGTCGGTTTTTCGTTCAAAGGGGATCTCTTCTAGTGTTGCCCAGACATCCACGCACGCCTGCAAATCGGCGCGTGCATCGTTGATTCTTTGCTTCAGTTTGTCAAGCTCACCCTTTTCAGGATATGAACTAAACCCACCCACTTGAACAGTAACCTGATGGACTTCGCGTCCGCCTGGAAGTATCTGCATATCGTTTCCAAGTTTCTTCAACTTGAGTGCAATTTTAACCAGATCAGGAAATTCCTGAACAGCTGAAATCACGCTTTCGTGACCAACATAATCAGGCAAAGCCAAGTAGAGGGCATGAAGAATGTGGGATTCAATGTACTCTCCCCAGATTAAGAGTCTTTGAAGGTCAGTAACTTGCTCGTCCACTTTGATTCCCATTGCTTTCTCTACAGCCTTAGTTGATACTAGTCTGTGAGAGGCACTGCAGATTGCACATATCCTACAGGCAATCTCTGGAACCTCGGTGTATTCACGGCCTACAAGGAAAGCCTCGAAGAGACGGGCACCCTCGTCAACAGACATTTTAACATCTTCAAGTTGACCATCTTTGGTTGTCACATATAGGGAGCCATGTCCCTCAACTCGAGTAATATGTTTAATCTCAATGTTCTCTGTAGTCATTAGAAGCTCAACTCCTGAAATGCTGGCATAGTAGCAGTCGAAGAACAGTACTTTAAGAATCGGCGTTTTATCTCTTCAGGTGTAGCGCCAAGGTCCTTGAGTATCTTGAACTCGGCGCCCCAGTTCACCTGTGCAACTGGTCCACGGCAGCCTTCACAAGTTGCTCCTCTTGATGGGCAGAGAGCATCACATCCAGCTACTGTAACAGGACCCATGCAGAACTTGCCCTCTTTCAGAAGACAAGCATTTTCTCGAATCTTGCATTCGTAGCAGACAGAATAGTTTGGAATTTTCGGAGTCTTGCCAACTGCAATCGCTTGAACTGCAGCGACGAATTCGTTCTTATCCATTGGGCAGCCAGGTAGTTCCGCATCAACTTTCACGTAGTGTGATACCGGCATGATTTGATCCAGAACATCAAGATGGCCAGTCTTATCACCATAAACAGTTACTTTCATTTCTTCGACATTGCGCTGATTCCTCATAGCGGGTAATCCACCATGAGTAGCACATGCACCGATGGCAACGAGAATACCTGAATTCTCTCGAATTTTCTTAACCCTCTCAATTTCAGATTCCTTTGCAATTGAACCTTCAACAAATGCTATGTCCCATGGGCCAGGGGAATTTTCAGCCTTAGCCATTGCCCAGGTGGTAATATCAACTAACCCAAGGATGTCCAGAAGATGATCTTCGATGTTTAGTATATTTAATTGACATCCAGCACAACCTGTGAAGCCAAAAATACCGACTGTTGGTTTCTTTCCCATCATTATTCCTCCTAGATACTCTCCTGTAATCGTTCGGCTTCAAAGTAAGTAAAGACGGGTCCATCAACACAAGCCAACTTGTGCCCCACCTGACAATGAGCACATTTTCCAATACCACATTTCATCTTGCGTTCCAATGAGAGGTAGATCTCGTTACGATGGAATCCAAGTTTCAAGAGGTCTCTAACAACAAACTTGTACATAACTGGAGGTCCACATATCAAAGCCATTGTGTTTGTAGAATCAACAAGACACTTGTTGAACAAAGTTGTAACTACGCCAACATTACCCTGCCAAGTTTCATGACACTCATCGACTGTTTGATGTAGTTCAAAGTTGGGTATCTTTGCCCACACCTTCTCAAACTCATCAACAAAGACTCTTTCCTCAGGATTGCATGATCCATAAAAGATAGTAATCTTTCCAAAATCATCTCGGTTATCAGCGACGTAATTAATGACAGACCGGAGTGGAACCAAACCAATACCACCTGCTACGAAGAGCAGATTGTGACCTTTCAGTGTGCCCAAAGGAAAACCATTTCCATAAGGTCCCCGAATTCCAACCTTGTCGCCAACCTTTAATTTGTGAATTGCAGCAGTGACGTCACCAGTGTTGCGTATTCCAAGCTCTAGTGTACCTTTTCTGGTAGGTGTAGAACTGATTGAAAAAGGAGCTTCACCAATACCGAAGACACTTACTTGTACAAACTGTCCAGGATTGTAGGAAAACAGCTCTCGAACAATCTCATCCTCAAAGGTAAACTCAAACAGTGTTTCTTTCTCAGTCATCTTTGTTTTCTTGACTAGTTTTGCAATATCAGGTACGTATTCGTTGTTCTTTTTCATGTGAACCTGCATAGCTTAACCTCCCGTTACACTTGGTGAAGAAGCCCAGTAGTCCTGTAGACGATGTAGGACTTCTTTGATACTAATTCCTGCTGGACATGTTGCAGTGCACCTTCCACAGCCAGTACATGCGATGGTTCCATGTTCATGAACCGCAGCTCTGAACTTATGATAGAATCTATATTTAAGGCGGGAAGGAGGATGGCTCCTGAAGTTGTGATTCCCTGCTACTGTGGCAAAATCATAATACAGGCAGGTATCCCACTTTCGTGTGCGTTCAACATTGGTAAGCGTCAAATCTAGATTATCTTTAACATCAAAGCAATAACATGTTGGACAGACAAGCGCACATGAGCCGCAATTCATACAAAGCTCGCCAAGCTCATCCCATATTGGATCATCCCAAGCCATATCTAGAGTTTCGTTGATATAATCAAGATAGAGATCATCAGAGTGGCTTTCATGTTTCTTTCGAAGGGCAGTCTTGAACAGATTGTTGTCTTCAAGGCTTGCTTCTGAAAATACGTCACCGGCTGAATAGATTAGATCATCGCCTTTTGGAGAGCCCACATGAACATAGTAATGAGTTTCTGAGATAGCAGTGAGGAATAGGTCATATCCCTCAAGAACAAAGTTCTTTTCAACGGATCTGCAGAAGCCGTATTTGCAGGGCTCAAGACAATTGATACCTACTAGAGTGGTATTCTCTCGATTTGCGGCATAGTAGGGATCATTGTAGATGCCTCCAAATACCTTGTCGAGGAATAGTATTCCATTAATATCGCATGCATGAACTCCGAAGAGAACGCGGGGTTTACTCGCTCTAGGGTCTTCAGTGGAGTCCTCGATAGTTGTATCTTTTAGACCTACACGCATCATGACTTGATTAGTAGGTGTCAAGTATTTCTTGGGAGACATTATTGTTGAATCGTATCCAAGGTCGACTTTTGATGCGTCCTCTATCTTGTCAAACACGTGAGATGTTCGACGGGGTATAGGACCATACACATCATATTTCTCTTGGAGAGTCTCGACGAGCTTGGTTATCTCATCCTTACGAATGGTATATGTTGGCATTGTCGGCAGTCCTCGGTGAAAGTTCGACTTCAGCGCAACATGTTTGATATTAACCTTTGAGGAATGGCAGACTTACACAAACGAATGTTTAATGTTCGTTTTCGGAAGTTTAGATTCATCTTTGTATCATATCCGTACATATGTTGCATTTTTCATGAAATGTAGGTTTTACTACAATAAATAAAAATCAGATTGGAATATTAACAATAGAATATGTTACAAAGTGTAGGTGTTCTTAACTGAACGACCGGAAAATGATATTGTGGTACTAAAAATTTGAAACAAGAGAGAACTCGTGAGGTCACTCATGCAATTCGAGACCTCACTCGAAAGGTTAGAAGAGTGACAGTCATCTTCAGAGTAGTGACTATTGGCGAATCACGTATTGTTAAGTCCCGTAAAACAGGGAAGAGGCTTCTTGTTGCTGATGCTGTCGTTGCCGATGAAACTGCAAAGATTCGCCTTACATTGTGGAATGATGATATTGACGAAATCGAAGAGGGGCTATGTTATCGTTTGAACAATGGCAGACTTGAGATATATGATGAATCGTTGGTGCTATCAAAAAGCTTCTCTGGCGAGATAATTCCACTCGACTATGAAATTGCCCCTGTGATGACGGATGTTGATATGAGCAAGCCGTTTATGGGCACGACACCAAAACGAAGAAAAGCACGCTCCAAAGAAGGAAGAACATTCCAAGGAATTCCGGGAATAGACCAAAGGGGTTATTGTAGCGATAAAGAATTCTGAATGGTCAGTCTAGGGGATTGGTGCTGCAAAAGCACCAACCATTGATAGCCCAAAGATAGCAAGAGAGCCAAGTAGGATCAGCAGCATAATCAGACGCAGGTATGCCAACTGAGGCCTCTTTGTTTCTCGCTCCTTTATGAAAAGCACAATAAAGAGGAGGAATGAGGAGAGGGCAAGAAGCAATCCCTGATAGTATTCTCCAAACACAAAGGTAAATGCAAAACCTGTGAGAGAGAAGAATAGCGGTGCAAAGAACAGATGACGATATTGTGATCTAGTGACTGGATACATCACCCAGGAGAGAACAAAGACGGATAGATACACGGTCGCAAGCAATGGGAAGGTGGCTGCGGATGCAACTGTGAATGTTGCAAATGCGGATGCACCAGCGGTTACAATCCACAGAGGTGTTTTCATTGAATTGGGAAGTAGTCTAGAATAGGTTGATAGCAGCAGTAATAGCAGTCCAAACATTGCGGCAACAGACGCGGCCATTGGTAATAATTCTAAAGGTGCCCCTAGAGGGTAGAGGAGGACAAAGATTTGAGCTGCCAATGAAATTGGAATTGGAGCCCACAATGCAGATACCCATCCCTTATGCAATTGATTCTCACGCAATAGTGCCAAACCGCTTAGACATACCATAATGACGCTGACAACTACAGATTCAACCATTAGCCCATGATCAAACAGCCATGATGTACCTGTAAGTGCGGCTCCGGCAAAGGAAAGAATGGTACAGGCCGTGCCAAAAGCGGTGTTCACGCCTTTACGGATTATGGCGACGGTTAGAAGTAACATTCCTAGTAGAAGGATTGGAATGCCAACATTCGGAACCACGTAGAGCATACCTCCAGGTGT
>JARGGA010000568.1 GCA_029210805.1 Candidatus Thorarchaeota archaeon | reverse complement strand
CAGCTATTCAGACATGCATGGGCCTTGTTGATTCCAATATGATCAAGGTAGGTCTTGCAATTGGTTCGGACACAGCACAAGGTAGGCCAGGAGATGCGCTCGAGTATTCTGCAGCAGCAGGCGGAGTTGCAATTCTTGTTGGTAAGGAGAATCCAGTTGCGACACTTGAACAGACTTGTTCAATAACCACTGATACACCTGACTTCTGGCGGCGAGAGGGCGAAGACTTCCCAAGCCATGGCGCACGTTTCACAGGAGAGCCAGCCTACTTCCGACATGTCGGCGAGGCTGCAAGACTCCTCTTGAAGAGGACAAAAACGACTGTAGATGATTGGGACTACTTCGTTTTCCATATGCCCAATGGTAAATTCCCAATAGCCATGGGAGCACAGCTTGGAGTTCCTCCAGAGAAGCTGGAAGATAGTCTTGTTGTAAGACAGATTGGCAATACGTACTCTGGTTCGGCTATGATGGGTCTAGCAAGAGTGTTGGATATTGCCAAGCCAGGCTCAAAGATATTCATGGTATCATACGGATCTGGAGCTGGTAGTGATGCATTTGATATTACAGTGGAAGATGAAATCGAGAGTCACAGAGGCCGAGTTCCCACTGTTGATGATTACGTTGCTAGAAAGACATACGTCGAGTATGCAGTATATGCAAAGTATCGACGAAAAATAAAGGCACTTGGATAAGGAGGGTTTGTCATGGGTAATAGAGTAGCAGTAGTAGGCGTAGGAATGAGCAATTTTGGCGAGTTATGGGAAAAAAACTTGCGAGAGATAACACTTGAAGCGGGAATGATGGCCATTTTTGATTCTCAGGTCAGTGGTTCGGACATAGACGCACTTGTAGTTGGAAATCAGAGTGCTGGACGTTTTACAGGACAGGAACATCTAGGAGCACTTGCCGCAGATGTAGGTGGTCTAGGTAATTTGCCAGCATATAGCGTTGAGGCTGCATGTGCCAGTGGTGGTGCAGCAGTAAGACAAGCCTATATGTCAATCAAGTCAGGCGAACACGACACAATGCTCGTATTTGGCTGCGAAAAGATGAGTGATGTGAATCAATCAGAAGCAATGAATACTATTAGTGTCGCTGCTGATTGGGAATGGGAAGGCATGTTTGGAGCAACATTTCCGGCATTGTACGCATTCATGGCTCGCAGGCACATGCTTGATTATGGCACAACTGAAGAACAACTAAGTAAAGTGACTGTGAAGAATCATGCCAATGCAGCTCACAATCCCTTTGCACAATTTCAAAGACCTGTGCCACTAAAGGTTGTTATGAGGTCTGGAATGCTTGCAGATCCGATAAGAGTGTTGCATTCATCTCCAATAACAGACGGGGCGGCAGCTCTTGTCATGTGTTCTGAAGAAACGGCCAAGAAGTATACAGACACCCCGATTTTCATCGAAGCATCAACTCAAGCAAGTGATACATTGGCACTTCATGATAGAGAAAGTATCACGGAGATGAAAGCAGCTAAAATTTCATCCCGGCAAGCATTAGACAGAGCGAAGGTCGAAATCAAGGACATTGATGTCTTTGAGCTACATGATTCATTTACGATCAGTGAAATCATGCTAACAGAGGACATTGGAATTGTTGAGAAGGGTCAAGGTGGACCTGCCCTTGACGAAGGATTAACCGAGATTGGTGGAAAGTTCCCAGTGAATACCAGCGGAGGTCTTAAAGCAAGAGGGCATCCAATCGGAGCCACTGGAGTTGCACAGATTGTTGAATTGACACTCCAGCTTCGTGGCGAGTGCAACGGACGTCAAGTTGATGGCGCTCAAAGAGGCATGGCTGTCAATACAGGCGGAACGGGTGCTACTTCGATAGTACACATCCTAGGGAGGGACTAATATGGCAGAGCAAGGTGTAGCAGGAATTTGGAGAAAGATACGGGCAATATATAACATTCAAGGGAATCAGTGCAAGACTTGTTCAACTTATTACTTCCCACCTAGATTGGTTTGTCCGACATGCAGACGGAAGGGAGTCTTTGAGATACATAGGATGAAAGGCCTTGGTACAATCTATTCATTTTCCATCGTTCGTCAAGCCCCGGAACACTTCAA
>JARGGA010000045.1 GCA_029210805.1 Candidatus Thorarchaeota archaeon | reverse complement strand
ATGACTGGACACCCGGGCATAGATAGCACATCGTTTTCTGGTTGGATGATCGATGAGGTCCTGATGCAGAAGCCGAAGTATTCTGTTCACCTCGGAGAGGGAGATGCGACGGTGTCCACCAATGGTACGGTGACAATGGAGCTTGCCCAACTTGTCCCACCGATGGATGGTCTTGACACAGACACCCAGTCTGAGGGCTGCTTGTGATACTGAGAACATACCCTTCCATCAAATGTGTGTCTAATCAATGTCTAGGTTTGTCCAGTTACTAGTGAGCTGTTACAAACCCTGCGCATCCATCTTCAATAAGCTATCATATAGCATTTCTAAAATGTCCATAGTATATGTAGAGGATGACCGCATGAAATTGAACGAGTCCACATCTAGGGGATTGCTTCTTACGAATGTTCCTCCATAAGGGCCGCTGAGTTCATCTTTCAATCGCACTCCGTAATTGGTCCACCATCCCGGCACTCCATCTCTCGCATCATTAACATAACCCTCGAACTTGTCTGTTCTATACGCCGAGAGATGGACATTCTCGTAAAGGATAATGTAGGGGCATTCGTAAACCCAAACCTCCTGCATCGCTATCGCAGCTTCATATACTTCATCATAGTCAACTGAGTGAATCAAAGCATCTCGATAGCTATCAAAAGTCGCATTTCTCCAATTGGGAAAATTCCAATAGGGCTCATCTGCATATTCTGACCAGAATTCATAGGCAATCCAGTCAACATTGAAATTATTGTAGCTCGTTCCTAAGAAAACAATGTCATAATCCCCATGGAAATAGAGTCTATTTAGGTAATCGTAGAAGTCAGTTGGTGTGGCAGTGGCATTTATTCCCACTGCCCTGAGTGCTCCTTGAGTCTCCTGTAAAATATCAACCACACTAGGTTGTGCGAATTCAATGAGTACATCAAAATCCATTCCGTTTGGTGCTTCTCTGAAGTTATCCTCATCAATATCAAGGAATCCTGCTGCATCAAGCAGCTGGTTCGCAAGATCAGTGTTAGCCTCATAGTATGTGTATGGTAGTTGTCCTTCAATTGAGAAGGGATTAATCTGAGGAATCAAGCTATCTTGAGGAACTGCAAGTCCATCCCACCACCCCTCACAGATTGCTTCCTTATCGAGCGCGAATGCAAATGCTCTTCTAAATGCAGTAATGTTGAAAGGATATTTGTCACAGTTTATTGATAGAAATCCATATCCGTTTCTTAGATGCTGTGCCATCTCTATGTTCTCCTCCTCAGAAAGGGCATCGCGGAAGGTAGGGTCTACTGTGCCACCGATAAGATCAATTTGTCCGTTCTGCAATTCAGATACTTGTTGCTCGTACTGTGTGACAACCCTATGGACAATCTTGTCAACATACGGTCCTCTTGTCGTATCAATACTTGATGTCTGCGTAATTGAGATTTCATTCGTAGAAGTCGGTAACGTCAGGACTAAGATTAGCATCATAGCAAACATGAAACTGACGTTACGCCCCATCACGCCAACTCAATCCACATCCTGTATTCACAGAATTGACTATTAAAATAGACTCATTTCAGCGTGTGCTTCAGTTTTGGAGTATCTCGATAGATTGAAACCCTTCAATACTGCATTCGGTTCCCCGATTACTGAAGTAGAAGATAATCAAAGCCACTACAGACATCAATGCTGCAAAGAGTATGATTGGGATATAGCTAGCCCACAATGCAAATAGTATGCCTGCGTAGATTGGTCCAACCACGCCAGCAATTGAGAGAGAAGATTGCAAAAGACCTGAGGCCGTAGATCTTTCTACATTTCTTTCAGTGACATACTTGAGCGAACCAACATAGAGGCATGCCCAAGCGAAGCCAAGGAGGACCTGAGACGGGAACAGATCCCAAACGGTTGTTGCCATTGAGATCCAAGCAAACGTTGCTGCAGATGCCCCGAGACCCACCGTAATGAGCTTGCTACAATCAAATCGATCAGTTAATCCAATCATGAAAATGACTTGGGCAATTGCATTTGTGGCTTGAATCAATCCAATGATGAATAAGTCGCCTCCAAGGTCAAGAAGGAATAGCGGCCAAAAAACCCATACCGCGAATGCTGAGCTATGTCGAATATAGACAGCAAGATAAACCGGGTAGTTGCGTTTGAAGGTTTCAACAGGGAACAGTGGGACACGAATAGACTTCACTTGAATTTTGGGCAAAGTAAACGCGCTTCCAAATGCAACAACGAAGAATGCAGCTGATACAAGAAATGCCCAGTAGATATTGAATCCCGCAGCATATCCCGCAACAACTGTACCGGCTCCCCAACCAAGTGCGCCAAAAGAAGCGAAACGTCCCATTTTCATATTGGACTCAAATGCGTAAGCCGCAAGAGCCCCTGGGTACATACCGATGCAGAAACCATTTAGAACTCTGGCGAGGAAGAGCAATTCAAGCGACATGGGAATCATCAATAATCCAAAGCTCAACATAGAGAGAAACAAACCAACTCTGAGAACGATACGCCTACCATAGATATCACCAGCTCTGCCAAAGATATAGCTGGAAGTGAAGGCAGCTACAGCATATGCAGAAACAATCAGTGTGATATAGAATTCATCCGCACCAAGGGTATCTCTAGCAAGAATAGGAAGGTATGTAAACGCAGATAGAACAGCTGCACCTGCCATGACTTGAATAATCTCTGTCTTCACTTCAGAATCACGGCATTCGCCCGGTAAAGCTATCTAATTAACAGTAGGGTGTGGCCCTTGTAACAAACCTTTTCTTACTTCAAACGAAGACATTCACAAAGTGATTGAGGAGATAAGTAAGAATGGTATCACCTAGAGTTAAGTTCATTGCGATTACAATTGACGAATTAGTACTTGTACCGCTGGCCATCATAGCAGTGTACTATTTCCTGCCTGATTTCTTTCTGGCGAGTATAATCATTGGTCTAATTGGTTCTACAATCTATGTAGTAATCAAGTACTTCTTCATCTATCCTAGTTTGCTAGACACAAAATATGCTTACTATGAGCTCGCAGGGATTTCTGGAGTTGTTAGTGAAGAGGTGTCAAGAGACTCTGGAAAGGTGAAAGTTGGACAAGAGATATGGGACGCTCGTACAGATGAGGGAACTTTACCCCGGGGAACTAAGATCAAGATTGTTTCCAGAGAGAGCATGATTGTTCGAGTGAAAACATTAGGAAACGATTGAGTAAATACTTACTTGGCCTCAGAAATCAAGAAATGATAGATGAGATCTAACGTATTCTCAACATCAGTAGGGTCAATAGCTTCAAAGCTGCTGTGTGAATATCTACAAGGTACTGCGATTACTGCAACTGGTTGACCGTGAGCTGCCATTGGGAAACCATCTGTTGCATAATTATGATAAACGGCTCTCTGGATGTCAATGTTATTTTCTTCAGCGGTCGCAATGATTTTCGTATTTAGTTTATGAGAGTACACTATCTGTGTGTCTTTTATGACTATAACAGGACCCTTGCCAAGTCCTATGGAAACCTCATTGTTCGTGCCTGGATAATCATCAGCTAGACCAATTTCAAGGATTAACACTCCATCCACATCTAGGTTCTGTGCAATTGCAGGAGCTCCTTTTGCGCCAATCTCTTCCATCACGGTTGAAACAAGAGAGATTGTAGGCCTGTTCTCTTTCGGTGTCTTGGATATCTTCTCTGCTAGAACAATCATTTGTGCAAGTCCAATGCGGTCATCGAATGATTTTCCCATGAGCTGCTTTCCAATTCTCTCAATGGGAGCTGCATAAACCACTGGTGTTCCAACATATATTCCAATTTCTTCTACTTCTTCTGCTGATCCAACACCAATGTCAATGAACACTTCATCATCTTTTGGAATAGTGTTCTTTCCTTTTGGTCCTGCAATATGTGCAGTTTTTACACAGAAACGTCCAGGTATGAAACCGGAGTCCGTCATAATGAGTACCCACTGACCAGGAAGTAATCGAAGGTCTGGTTTGTATCCCTGAGTATTCCACTTGGTGAACAGAAATCCATCATCGTCAATTCTACTGACAAAGAATCCAACTTCGTCTGCATGCGCTACAAGCGCATAATGCTTGGATGTTCCTTCTATTGTAGCAATTACATTTCCTATTTTATCTGTCCGAATATCATCACTGAATTCTTTGAGATGTTCGCGAACATAGTTTTGTACCATATCTTCTCTGCCCACAGGACCTGGTATAGCACACAGTTCCTTAAGCAACTCTAAAATCCGATCTGACATTATGAAACCTCTCACTTTTCTTGAGTTTAATACCTGATAAGCAATGCGAAATAGGTCTTAAGCAGGAATGCTTTAGTATTGGCCATTGTGCTCCTACTAGGCTGGTGTCTATGAAGTGATCATCACAGTCACGACCGTTGTTGTTCTGGTCATCGGTATTCTATCAATAGCCCTCGCACTATATGGTGGATACATCTCATCGGAAATCGTAGACGAGCTCGGATCACAGTCTGAACAATCGCAGATTTTCGAGCAGAAGTATTACCTTCTCGGAATGATTGGAACTATCGTACTTCTGGCGCGGCTCGTGGTTGTGCCAATCTACTTCTGGATGCTTCAGTCACTAGTTCCCTACTGCCCCGGAGCCATGTGTGTTTCCGGAGTTACCAATGTCAGTGAACCATACTCTACAATCAGTATGGTTCTGAAAATTATACTTACTGCAGCGTATGGAATGTGGCTATTGGTTGAAGTTTCAAATCGTCGTGTACCTACACTTCCTTTTCTCAGCAAGCTTGCACGTTCATTTCTTCTCATTCTGTTACCTATGCTACTCATCGACTCAGCTGCTGACGTGCTTCTTGTTGCTTCCATTCAGCCTGTATACGCCCCCTGCTGCTCTAGTGTTTATGATGTGGACCCGCCTTTCTCACCATCTGCCATGCTAGGTCCTGAATTTGGCATGATGATACTGGCCCTGACTGTAATCATTTCAATTACAGTAATCATGACACAATGGTTGGAGCCAAAAGCAACAATATTCGCGAGATTGACTTTGTTGCTTTCACTAGTCGCTGCTACATTGTATCTGATAGCCATTCATGACACCCTCGCTCCGGTTGCATTAGGATTGTCAAATCATCATTGTCCCTACTGTTTGTTTCAAGAATTCCCAGACACTGCGTTGTTTGCGGGGCTCTTCTGGGTTGGAATTGCCTCTGCTTGTTGGCGTGTGGCCCTCGAAATGATATGGACTAGGAGAAACTTGGACCAAACCACTATATCGGGAATAGTCGATCTGTTGAGAAAGATATCCTCTGTTTCAATTCTATTCAGTATGGTAAGTTTGGTTTCACACATTCTTGTAGCAATTTAGGTTCGCAATTTTCTGATAGTCAAAATGGCTGCTACAGCTGCAATGACAACTATTGAAGCCACAACTATGATGATTATGATATTGTCAGGAACTGGGATGGTGGACTGTTCTTCCGGTATTATTCCATGAGCATAGTAGATATCCATTTCATCATTTCTTCCATCTGACCAAACAATGTGGGGAATATCATCCTGGTCAAGCCTGATGGTGAAATAATCTCCCGGCCGCGTAAAATCGCTGGAAGTTGAAGCGTTTGCAATCTCAATGGGGTCGCTGAATACTGGACAATCACCTTCGTCTCCAGTCATATTTGCTACTATGTAGAATGGACGATATTCCCCGAATGTTTCGCTGTAGTAAACGATATGCAATAGACCGTCAGAACCGATGTCCATATCTGGCTGCCACTGATCTCCTATGGACAGTGGGTTGACCTGATATCTTTGGGTCCATGTTTCACCATCGTCAAGAGAGATTCGCATGTAAATATCAAAAGAGTGTGCCTCAGCCTCATACTTGTCTGCCCAGAGAATGTATAATCGACCGCTTTCATCAAATCGAATAACTGGCAATGTGCTTTTTCCGGGTCTTCCTCCCAGAATCTCAAAGTAGGAAAAATTTCCCTCTGGATTGATTAGTCGCGGTGTATCGAATGTTTCGCCTCTATCAGTGCTCTTTGCTAAGTATATGTTGCCTTCGAGATTTTCGTCAATCCACGTCCATGCCGCAAAGAGATGACCCTCCGAATTCAGAGCCAGATAGGGGCCAACATGTCCTGGGTCTGGCCAACCAATCACTCCTACTTCTTCAAAAGTAACTCCTCCATCAGTTGAGCGAGTCACTCTGAGAGTGACATTCCCCTCTGCACTGGAGGTGTCGGCATCGTCGTATGCCACATATATCGTCCCATCCTCTGCAATTACCATTGTTTCTTTATCTGCAAAATACTCATTGTTGGATGCTTCAACGAGATTCCAAGTATCTCCATAATCACCGCTTCGAGCAACGGTCATTTGAGTGAAATCAGGGTCAATTGCAGAGAATTCCAGATACGCATAATATATACTACCATCATGCCAGACGAGCCAAGGGTCTGATTGTCTAGTTTGTTCTCCACCAAACATATCCATGTTGTATGGGTCGGTCCATGAATCCCCTCCATCAACAGACTTGACAACGCTGACTCTAGCTCCTCCTCCGTTGTGTGTTTCTGAGTTCTTCCAACCTGCAAATAATGTTCCGTTATCAGATATCGCAATTGTAGGTTCCACATGGTGCGCATAAGGGCTATCCCTAGTGGACAATAAGAGATTCTCAGAGAATCCTGTGATTGTCATGTTTTCCGTCTGGGCTTGAACAAATGGTGTTCCACTTGCGAAAGTTGGAATTGCTGAACCGAGCAATAGAGCTATTAGCATCATTGAAAGTATTTGGAATCCACTCATTTTTTCTATCTCCTCTCAGGGTGGAATACCAATGCTATGATTTGAAGGGTATTGCCTTTGCTGTTAGCGCAATGCCCTACACATTCTAGACAATTGTACCTTCACTCATTGTGTATAGATGATCCGCCCAGTTCAATACGCGTTGGTCGTGAGTTGCTACTATGACTGTTAGACCCTCATCATCTGCCATCTTTCTGAGAGACGCCAATAATTCATCTGTTAGCTTCTCATCAATGGAGCTGCTAGGCTCATCAGCAATGAGTATCTTGGGTGAATTCATCAATGAACGAGCGATGCTAACGCGCTGTTGTTCTCCCCCCGATAGCTCGGCCACACGGAAGTCCAATCTATTTCCCATGTCAAGAGCAATGAGTTTCTCCTCTGCAGCCTTCTCCGCATCACTTCGAGCAGTGTCTGTGCATACTTTGGGAAGTGCTACATTTTCCACGGCTGTCAGTTGAGGAATAAGGTAATTCGCTTGGAAGATGAAACCTATTTTTTCTCTCCTGATTCGTGTTCTGTATACTTCCGACAATGCTGATAATTCTTCATTATCAATAAACACCTTTCCGCGTGTTGGTTTTGTAAGAAGTCCAATGAGAGCCAGCAGAGTGGATTTTCCTGAACCACTTGGTCCACCAAATGCTGTCACCTTCCCCTCTTCTATTTCAACACTGGCATCATTTACTGCTTCTACGAGGTGAGCTCCTTTGCTACCATAGATTTTCCAAACGCCCTCGGTATACACTATCCCACTCATACTAGATCCCCCTTAGTACAACATCCGGTTCCGTAATCGCATTTTTCCATGCAGGGACAACTGAGGCAACGAGAATCGGGATGATTGCTACTGAATATACTACAAAGATGGTTGGAATCGAAATAGCTAGAGGAAGTCCGGCATTCATAATCTGCACATTCCATCCTAGAAGGAAACCGGAGAGAATGGGTGCCCCAAGAACGAAATCAAAAATAATTGCAAACGAAATGCCCAGACTAGCTCCTAGGGTACCAAGAACAACGCTCTCGATCATTCGCACTTCAAGGATATCAACAGTGTCGAAACCGAGTGCCTTGAGGAGACCCACCTCTCTTCTTGTTTCATCTGAACCTGCACTCGATATAGTAAATGCAAGAAGCACCACAGTTGCCAGCATCACTGCCCAGAGAAGCGCAATGACACCTGCTCGTTCTCCATAGGTCTTTTGCATCGTATCTGAGATCGCATCCCTAGTAAGCACTCTGGCTTCAGCTATTGTCGTATCCAATCTGAAAGCAACATCACTGAGGTATGCCCCCTGATTTGCCCAGACTGCAATATCTGTGCAAGATGAATTGTCAACCCCAAGTAAACGCCTTGCGCTGTTTTGGTCTGTAAGAATCATGTCATAACTGAATATATTTGAATCAGTATTGAATATTCCAATTATCTCAAACTCAATGAGACTACCATTGTATGAAATCAATGATAACAGACTGCCCACCTCGATAGTGATTCGAGCCGCGGATGCAGTCATCATATCAACAATACCTTTCCCAATGACTATTTTCCCAATATCCTGTTGCCCAAGGAACCTTCCATTCTCAAGGATATCTGTGCCGGTTGCTCCAATTACACTTCCATACTCTGTAGCATTGACTCCCATTATAGTGAACAGTGCTCCACTTCCAACATCTGTATACCCCCACACCCTTGTTGTAGCAAGATTGACCCCAGTAGTCTGGCTCACGTTGTCCTTCCACTGATTGGGGACAGTTGTCTGTCGACCACCGATTAGTTTCTGTACAATGAGATCAGGTCCTTCCTCAAGAGACGCAGTGATGTCTGTGATTAAACCCTCCCGAATAAACTCGGCAGAGCATAGGATTGTCGATGAAAATACCAATGCTATGATTATTGCAGTACTTTTTGTACGGTACTTCAAGACATTGCCAAGTGCATATCTTGCAAGATTACTGTGTTTTTGAAGACCCATAGGATCGCCTCCCAAGTGCAACAACTATGATTATTGGAATAAGAGCAAATGCGATAGCCATGGCTACTATCTCTCCGTTCGGACTAACCCCTGGAATGTTCCATGCTCCTGCTTGTAGTGGATTTCCTCTGTACATTGAATATAATCCGGGTATATCTCCGATAAGCCCGATTGGTGATTCCAATCCTGGAGCGCGCCCATAATAAGAATCTTGGATAACTGCTGGTCCAAGTTCTGGGAACATCCATGACGCGTTGTCACTTACTTCCGAAACGTGGTATATGATGAATCCAACATTGAATGTCAATGATAGTAATAATACCAGAAGAAGCAGGTGTATCTTTCGCATTGGATCGCCTTCATGTCCAGATATACGGACTATCTATAATGACCCCACAATAAAGATCGATGAAATGGCTTTCACAGAGGTCTTCTGTGGGAATATCCTCACAGAGGGGAACAATAGTTGGTTCGTTTGTTGTGGGGTTATTGTAGTCTTCTGAGTACACCCAAACAATCAGGGGGTCATCCCACGCCATGAGCATTCCGCACAGAGGACATCGTACATCTACATTTTCAAGCTGATCTAAATCGCTTGATTGTTTCAGCTCTTCAAAAGCCAGAATCGAAATATTGACACAACAATAGAATATCCTTGTGCCATTGTGAAATGTGAATGTAACCTCGTGGCCAATTCGATCTTGAATCTCTAGTCCTGTCCAATCGCAATAATGGTGAACGGGAACTACAAGCGTAGTATACGTGTAGATGCCGAATACACCAAATATCACTAAAAGAATCTCCAGTAATCGACGTTGTTCGGCGTTCATCTACACACCTTCATTATTCTATTGTACTTCTAGGCTCTTGTATGCTCCAAGAAGAGCAACTACAGCGATAACTGCTCCTAGAACTGTTTCAACATCACGGGTTACCCAGCATCGCATTTCTGTCATACAGACAGGAAAAGCTGTCCATGGAAGAATAGCTACTAGAATTCCAAGAATTAAGAGAATCAAGTACATTATTGTGTCGAATTTCATTTTACACACCATCGTTTCATGATTCAACCTGAATGGTGAAAACCTCAGTATCTGCAGAGTTACTTGTTGGAGAGTTGTCATACGCTGTTACAAAGAATTGTGCGCTCTGTCCTTCCTCAATAGGGCCGAAATTAGCAACCCACCTGCCACCAGCAATGCAAAGGCATGTGTAGAAGTTCATATCTTTAAGCTGCCACTCCTCTCCATCAATGGAATAACTAAGCTTCGCGTCTGATACTCCTGAAGCATCAATGCAGTAGATGACCACGCTGATTGTATCGCCAACTGTTGGAGAAACCGGGAGAATGTCCACTTCGTAGACATACGGCCCTTCAACGTCATCAAATACTGCCATAACAACGATTCCCGTGAGGAGAATCATGAAGACAGCACCGATGCAAATCAATTTGGTCTGTGCTTTCAAAAGCGGTCTGTCCATCCAAGTTGTTTTCAAGCGAAAGCTCGAAGATTGGCTTCTGACTATTTAGTCTTTCTTCGAAATTCAACTCATTCCTTCCTCAATTAGTTTGCTTGAAACATATAGTTTGCGTTCTGTAACGGTTTGAAACAGATATAGTTACAATCCTGTATCTAAACGGCTAGCACCAAGTTGGGGTAACAATAGCGTACTCGCTACAAACCGATGCTCTTCAAGGGAGTATCAAGACAAAATGCTTTGTCAATTCGCCAATCCTTTTTCTCACCATCAAAGGCTTCAGCCCATAGACCATACCATATCGAGTGTTTGTAGTCTATTATCAGCAATTCGTGAGAATCTGCAATTCTCCAAACGAGGGACACTAACTCAGAGAGATGTGCTGAAGGTAATCGTGCTGACCATACGAATCCATCTGGTGTTTCTCTGATTGATGAACTGAAGGGAAACTCACTCTCCTCCAAGTGTGCGATGAGCCGTCTAGTGATCTCACTCTCAGCTTTTGCAATGACAAGGGGTGTGTTATAGATATCAAAGTGGTCCCAATTTATGTACACGCGATACGACTCAATAGCTTCATCTTTTAATCGATTAAGCTTCGTGGAAATATTCTGCTGGACTCCCTTTTCATTAGGATCCAAGTTAATCGCTCGTATTATGTCTACATTCTTCCTTCTTGCATTCAGAGTAAGTTCTTGAATTAGCTGAGCGTCGAGCACATCAAGTTCTATGCAGTCTCCGCCTTCACTGATTTCCGATGATACGGTCTTTGGTTTCTTTGGCGCTTTCTTCCACCATTTGTCCCAATCAAATTTCCATGATAACTGCTCTGAGTTCCACGCTTCTAATCTGGGTCTTGTGTACGTTGAACCATATACTGTTTGCAAAGTAGGTAATTCTCTAATGCTGGTTATCAGATTTGCCTTTGTTAATCTATGAAAAGCTTGTTCAAGATGCTTGTATGCATCCACAGGTTGCCTGAATTGAAGCAACATACCCTGTGTATTGCCACCAAAGACTCTAGCTCTGTAGGAAGTGTATGGATACTCATCGCAGAATGTTTCAATGCTTTTCAGAGAATCATAGCTATCTACACCTACAAAGAAGTCGTACATTTCCAGTCCGATTCTGTGAACACGAAAGTTGGACTGAACGCCCCCAAACACCTTCTCTTCTCTCAGGTTCTCTAGCCAAGCTCTTGCGGTGGGTGGAGTCACACCTACTTCGTTGGCGAGCGTTGCAGCTGGTGCTACCGGCTGCTCCTGGAGCGCGAATAGGAGCGCAAGCTTCTCTTGATTCACTACATTACTACCCTCTTACATCAAAAGTACATCTTTGAGCAATTCAGAAGTATGCAACTACTCCAGGGAGACCTGACCCTCCTTTTGGTGGATCGAAGACAATTTCATCCATTATGTAGTATCTGCCACCACCTGAGCCCATTACCGAAGCCAGTAGAGTTACAGTGTACCAACCTGATTCGATTGCCGTATTGAAGCAGTCGATATTCAAGATGGATTCGCCCGGAGCTCTCAATACAGAAACTCTGACATTAAACGTGTATCCAGATGGTAGTTCGATCCAGATATTCAGATCAACACGAGCAACTGTATCAGTGGGGAATGAAAACTCCACAAGGAGTTTGATGTCATCTTCAATGCCGTCGTCGTCCAAGTCTGCATAGTATACATCTATAATTTGTATGTAAGTAACGTCTGCTACTTTGAGTACCTGTGCATCAGCAACTGGCATACAGGTCAAAAATAGCATCCCTGCAAGAACCATCAATGGTATCAGTTTCTTGTTCATCTTCTCCACCTTCGTAGAACGCTTCCGAAGTTTCTAAGACATCTTATAAGTGTACTTTCTATTAGAAAAGAAAGAAACAGACTTATAAATTATCTTTCCTCGGCAGCTTTATTAGATTGTTTTCTGCTCCAAAAGCTCACGGTTCTCCGTTCTCAGCGTAAGCTCATATTCAGGAACTCGCGTTGAGGGGGAAAATGTAGCGGTGAAAACCATGAAAAGTCGCAATCTTTTGCTGTTCATAGCCCTCCCAATCCCAGATGTCATCAAATCCATCAAAGTAGTTGACAAGCCTTGAAAAATCATCATTCTCTAATACATCACCAAGTACAATCCAGAGTGGATGACTAATGCAAGTGACTATTCGCCCTCTTGGTTTGAGTACTCTGTTGCATTCACGAAGAACTCTATCAAGATCAAAGGCATAATTCATTGCATGAGATGATACAATCAGGTCAAATGACGTATTGCCAAATATTGTGAGATCTTCCATGTCACATTTGATGAACTGAACCTCGGTACCTACTCTCTCTGCAAGATATCTGGCATGTTTTAGTTGATTTTCTGATTGGTCTAATCCTATAACCCTCCTAGCTCCCTGTTTTTTCAGTACGATTGAGTTTTGTCCTCCACCACAACCAATCTCAAGAATATCTAGACCATCAACATCTCCAATGATGCCCAATTCGTTTTCTCCAGGTGCATATGCACCATAGTGGTAGTTTTCAAGAGATATTCTGCGAGACCCTTGATAATGCTCTGTAAGTTTATCCCATGCATCTTCGTTTCTCTTCTTGGACATCTCAACTAATCCCACTATTTCTGAATAGCAAGGCTTCTTTTTCTTTTGCTTTAAAGCCAGCATTCACGTATTGCCCAGAGAATACTCCCCAATTACCTGAGCATATATTGTTCAATCACAATGGAAATACATGGCTCTAGAAGATACGCTATTTGGTCTATTCATCGGACTTGCAATAGCATTCATAGTATACATGTCAATGAAAGCAAGTCTTAGACACCGTATCGATAAGGTTGAGGCTGAATTTCGAGCAACATGGGAAGAACAAAAGGCTGGCATCCGAAAGGATGCTACTGATAGAAGCCGTTATGTTCTGAAAGGAAAAATAGCTGAACATATGGTTCCTCTCCTTGGAGATATATTCAAGTATGATCCCTCCGATGCTCGATTCATAGGTGCTCCAATTGACTATCTTATCTTCGATGGATACACTCGAGTGAAGGATACAAACTCGGACGAACCAATTACAGTGATTCTTGCTGATATTAAGACAGGGAACGCCACACTCAACAAGACTGAGCGAAAGATCAAGGAAGCAGTAGAAGCAGGCCGTGTTAAATGGGAAACAATTCAACTAGATTTCTAACTTGCGCTGATACTTAGTAATAATAAATCAGCTTCTCAACTCGCGGCAAACGAAAGAGAGAGAATTAGAATGGATGATTCCAAACACAAATTTGACAAATTAATTGAAGGTGTAACTTATCGGGAGTGGGTGAAGGGGGAATATGTCTATCTTGTAAAATTCATCAGAAACCTTGAGGGTATTCTTGGCAAGGAGCGAACACATGAAATCGTTGCCAAACACAATATGCAGTTGGAAATTGAGAGTCGACAGAAGAGTATGGATGCTCTTGAGAAGCCATTTGAATCCCTTGAAGATGTGAAGAATTGGTTCCACAAAATGAAAAAGAGTAAAGTCGCTCAGATGTGTCAGACGAATAATGATGTTCCCTCACCACCCGGAACATACAGATTCTGTGTAACAGAGTGTCTTTGGGCAAGTGTATTTAGGGCTTTTGATGCCGCAGATATTGGCAATCTGATGATGTGTAGAATAGACTTTGGAGCAGCCAAAATCTATAGTCCAAAGCTAACACTAAATCGAGAGAAAACAGTTATGGATGGCAAAGAGTGCTGTGCCTTTACATATACATGGGATGAATGAGAAATCATTCGCTGAAGCAATCCTGCATCATGGCATTGACGATAGCGTCTCGAATGCTTCCTTCGTCAGGGAGTCCCAAAAGAGTTTCATTGCAGATTTTAATTGTAGGTAATCCTACTACTCCTGCATCACGTGCCACGCTTTCATCCTCGCCAACATCTATCTCAAAAACAGACGTTTCTGTTAGACCGAATTGAAGGAGGGCTTCTTTCAGAACCTCACTAGTGGGTTTGCAGAACATACAGTGTTCACCTTTGTAAAAGATGATACAGCTTTCTCTTCCACATACTACCTTGCAATCTGTATTTTGAGTTACGATAGCATCTACTCTCATGGTCATGTTTCCCGGCAAATTTACAATTTTTGGGGCGAATGGATATTTAGGGCGTGTCAGTCAATATTCTTAGGCGTGACTCGACTAAATATTATATTATATTCATCCCTAATGCCTTATATCACTAACTTGGTTGAATTAACTGGGAAAGATGTCAATTATTCAATGAGTTTTTTTCCTATTGTAGAACCGAATTCTTTGGCCGCTGAATCCTCTGATTCTGCTAGAGGTCCCTTTCTTCCCTCAACTTTGGCAGAAAAGCCATCTCCTACAAGTTCTATTCCCGGGAATTTATCCTTTACAATGGCAGCCAGTTTGACAAGAGCAACACCCTTGTTTCCGCCTGTGTATGTGTCGAATACTCCACCAATTTTGCCCTTCACATGTACTATTGCAGCACGATCTAGAAACTTGGTCATGTTCATAGCTGGGGCTTGATTGTGATTTGGGCATCCAAAAAGAATTGCATCGTAGTTACATATCTCGTCTGTATGTATCTCTCCTGTTTTGACAACTTTACACTCAACACCTTCAGACCGTTGTAGGCCATCTGCTATTGCTTCAGCAATTGCCTTTGTGTTGCCATAGAC
>JARGGA010000567.1 GCA_029210805.1 Candidatus Thorarchaeota archaeon | reverse complement strand
ACGTACTTTGAGACCGTATTTTGTCTGTGGTTTGCCACCGCGACCCCGATAGTCAATGGATAGTCTATCTATTGAAAACTTAGCTCCGAATGTCGTAAGGATACTATTGATGCTTGTTTGATACCGAGTAAGTGTGTCGTCCATCAGAGTATCAATCTGTTCACGGATTTGGTCCTTTTCCAGGTTGAGGCGGTCTTTTTCAGTAGTTGCAGATTGATAATCCACACATGCACGTACCGCCTCAGGCTGCTGCCTTCGGATTGACGCTTGGAGTCTCTGGAGTTCAGTTTCGAGGCCACTAATATCTTCAGCTGCAAGTTCCTCCTTGAAGTCCTCAACTTTTGATGCAATAACAGCTACTGCTTCATTGTAGTCCGTTATCAATTGATTGACCGCTGCTAAGAGCTGCTCGGCCACTTCAAAATCTGCTTTTGTGCCCACTGATTCCAAAGGGGCGCTAAGCTTTTGTTTTGCGAGAGGGATCAATGCTTTGCGGGCAACGGTTAACGCCTCTATTACTGCATCCTTGTCAAGTATAGGAGAATCGATTTCTAGCTGATCCTTCCATGCTTCGATTCTTGCAGCATTAGTTGCAGACTTAGAAAAGGCTAAATCGGCAAGTGTATCCGCAAGTGAGGATGTGATTTTTGTCTCTAATATAGCGATTTGTTCCTTCAAATCCTGATATGCTTTATTGAAGTGAGAGCGATAGGCGGCAATCAGTTCGAGACCATTTACGCTCTGGCCACAGAACGGACAGTCCGGAGTCTCCATGAATACCTGCCCTTGACTGATCCAATCCTCAAGCTCACCAACACCATGTTTGGCGAGATGGGTATTTACAGTTGCTTCGGCTGTCTTTTCAATGTCCTCAAGCTGCCGCTCCAAAATCTCAAAGATCTCATGTAGATCAAACTGCACTAACTCGAGGGATATGGGATCGCTTCGTGCGTTGAGTTGCTGCGCATTCCTGGTTGTTTCAATGCGCCTCTGGAATTCGAGAATCTGGTCTTCGGCGTTGTCGATTGGTACTAGGTCAATGAACTGCTGCAAGCCAAGAGGTGATGCGAGACCCCTGAGTAGCGTCTCTGTTTCACGTATCTTCGTCGTTTGCTCTTGAATAGCTATTGATAGGTCTTCGACCTGCTTCTTCAATTGAACCGTTGTGTCTCCAAGAGCAAAATCAAGAAGTGCCTGTCTTTGGTCGGGTCGTACAGAGAATCCAGAGTACACATTCTGTTCCACGAACTCGGAGTCGAATACTAAAATGTCAGGGTGTATACCGCTCCAAGAGCCGCTTTCATACTCTAGCAGCACGCTGTTCTCCAGAAGCAATTTCACCTCGGGTGTGTCAGTGACGTCGATTGTCCGCCGCGCGACCAATCGAGTCGCATCTGATGTATGGCAGGCTCTTAGAACGGCCGCTAGAGTGGATTTTCCCCTCCCATTCTCGGCATAGATTGCCGTAGTCTGATGAAGTTCCACTGCCCCGTTCTGGCATCCGTGGCGGAATAAGCCTACATTTTTCAGTGTTACTATCTTCTTTATCACACCGCCACCTCCCCATTCATCAGGCGCGGCAGTAGGAGGTCGCGGGCTTGGGAGAGTTGTTGGTTCTGATCGTTAAGAAGCAGTATTTGACGAAGGACTGGTGCAGTCGTGTCTTCAAAGAGATCTAACAATGTCTCTGTCGGTTTCAAGAAAACCATGTGATTCAATGATGAGCTTGCGTGAAGGATAGTGGTCCCCTTCGCAAACCTTTCTACTGTCGATTGAATTTCATCCGATAGGAGAAGTTCGTATATGAACGACCAGCCGATGCCGCATTGTTCTTTGGGAATTACTTTGCGAATCCCGCTTGAGAATGCTCCCTTCATGCCAAAACTGACTAACCCTGGCGTTCCATCCATGGTGATAGCCATATCTTCAGGTTCCAGCACCTTACCTTTTGCAAGTGTGGCATCAATGTATATGTTGGAAGATCGACTTCCAAAATCGCCGACTCTTAGAAAAGGGACTCGCCCTTCATCAGTGACTGCCATGTAATTCTTACTTCCAGGCTCTACTCCTCTGACGAATTCGAGGTGTGAGGTGACCA
>JARGGA010000566.1 GCA_029210805.1 Candidatus Thorarchaeota archaeon | reverse complement strand
TTATCCTCATACCCCGTTGGAATTGCCACTTTGAAGTAACTGATGTATTCAACCGAAGAGTCATTGCTTACTGAGAAGAATTCACCATAGGCAGTTGGATTTACATCATATACTGTAGGAATTTCAGTTCTTCGAGCGAACATATTCGTTGTGATATCAAACTCAACGATAATTGTTCTATTCGGATCAGGATTTGTCGGGGTTGGCCACCACGTGAAGTTTAGAACAACTGGATTGGTTTGCCAGGCGAAAGCAGGTGCATCAATCACAGTTCCTGCATTAGTACTTGGAATATCCACAACAGGAATATCATTCATCTCAAGGCTTACACCACTAGGAAGAACTTCAGTTTTGAAATAGAATTCGAAGTTATCAATCAAGACATTGGGTAAGCCAGGTGAATACCCTAGAGCTCGTTTGCTCCACAAGCCAATTTCTACAGGGATTCCACTTGATAAATCTAGAAGTCCTACAGGAACATCCTGAAGTCCAGAACTATGCCAGACCCCTTCAGAGCCTAAATTAGGAAGGGTTTCTTGCCATGCTGAATCATCAGGGATATCACCTTCCACTGCAACATATAGCGAAATCGAAGAGAAATGAGTATTATTGACTCTGTAATCAAAACGAAATCCGCTCCATACTATATCTAATCTTGGTATGGACATAGTTTGATTTGCATATGCTCTATCACCAGCATCGTAGAATTGCGTTGCTCCGCCGGGCCACTGATTTGAAACAATCGTAAGATTCAAGCAATCGTCATCAATTCCATGGCCATCGTCAGCCCATTGGGAGTAAGGTTCACTATTACCGCCAGGTGGAGTGTTTGTAAGTGTCCAACTTGTAGAGCCATCTTGGAAACCAGGATTCAGAGTCCATGTTCGATTCTCTGTGACTCCTGATATAGAGGCTTCTGCACGGTAGCCTTCCCAACTGTTTCCTGTTGGAATAGATACTGAAACACCACTAGTAATGTTAGTCGGACTATATGTCATATTGAAACCAGTGAAAACATCGGTACGATCACCATACTCTGCACCAATCAAACCTGATGATATGCCCGTCCATTCTTCCCATCCTTGTTCAGATAGTGTGAGCTTGTGTAGTATTTCATTTGGACCTACATCAATAGTTTGTCCGTTCCCAATATCAACAACAGTAGGGCTACCAGTATCTGCCAGTTCTGTTATGTAGGGAGTGACATTCATAGATGCCAATAACGGTAGACACAATACAAATGCCAGGAAGATAACTGCTAGTTTCCGATTCAATCGCATCACTCTTCCATCCCTCCAAGTTGATCAAGAAGTGCTTCTATTTCCGCCTTTGAGAGGGTCTTCGCTTGTTCAATCATGATATCGACTTCAGCTTCTTCTATTCCAAGTATAGTCAAACGAGTCCTGAGATCTTCTATCTCTGTTTCACTAAGACGAACTGCTTCTGGAATCTCTCCTACTGCTTCATCTCCTTCTGGCAATCCAGGAGCTCTTCTAGCACGCTCCTGTTTTATAACCTCCATTAGGAAGCCAGGACGTTCACTAGGACGCATGGCATCGAGGTCCCGACTTAGTACTGCTACATCAGATTCTGTAAGTCCAACCAAAGACGCAAGTTCAGCAAGTAGCTGGTCAGTATCGAGAGCTTCCACTGAAATTGTAGATTTGGACACATCTTCAAGTGTTTTAACAATTCCAATAACTGCCAAGTCTTCATTCATTATATCGAGCAAAATCTTTCTGCGATCCCGAGTTTGCTGTGCTTCAGGAATTTTGCCCTTGCTTAGAGCCCCAATCATGGCTTTTATCCAACGAAGCATCTTGGGTACAGAAAGCACTCTCATCCAAAATGCACCAAACGCTGCTAGAGCTAGAATTCCAACTGTAACATAGGCGAATGCTTGAATAGTATACAGATATTCGGGAGCATACTCAGAGAATATTGGTATTGAGACACTGCGCTCCGCATAGTCACTCTTTGACAAAGATATCTCCAATGTGATTATTCCTGGATTAGGAGCAGTATAAGCAAAGACGTAAGTCCCATTTCCAAAGCTTGCTTCCTCATCAGCCATTCGAGACAGAGTGGCAATTGCTGT
>JARGGA010000565.1 GCA_029210805.1 Candidatus Thorarchaeota archaeon | reverse complement strand
GTATGTCCTTCATACAAATCATCACAGAGGACAATTAGGTTTACTTCTTCGGGAACTTAGATATGATGTTCCTGGAACGGATTATCTCCATTTCTTTGCCAATTGAAACTAGTTACAAACAAGCTGTGGATTGAATACCAATCACTTCCATATGCAGCTGCTACTAATCATTACATTCATCCTCATATATCTCTACAATTCTAACAGCCCATTCGGCATCGATTTCCCTAATGGCTTCTACAATTTTGATCTTGTCATCTTTGGAACCTGATTTGAATACCTCTTCTAGTATCCTTATACCCTCATAATTGCCTAGTTTGGCTAGTGAAATGGATGATGCAAGCTGCACTGATACTTCTTCATCATTTAGCCCACTTAGTAGACACTCATTGATTGATGTTCCATTTATCGTTGAGAGCAATTCTGCAGCCAACTCACGATTGCGAAAATTAACATCATGTTTCAGGACTTCACAGAGTTTAGCAAAATCTCCTTGTATTGCCATTGTTCTGAGATCTTTCTTTTTGATTGGGCTTCTCTTTCCTCTTCGCCTCCTTTCGATTTGCTCAATCACATATTGCTTCATGAAATGGCGACCAGAGAAATACAGCAGTAGACCAAGTAAGGTTGTGCCACAGAAAGTGAAGAAGATGTTCCACTGAAAGAGTGTTATTTCTTCTTCTGAGAAGCTTATAGCGACTAAGAATGTTAGATATAGAATCAAAGGGAAAAGGAGTACCCATCTCATGTCTATGTCCGTAGGCCATGTTCGGGTCAAATATGATAATTCGTAGAAATCAATTACTATGAATATAGTGTAGAGGGATACTAACACCATCACGTTTGCATACAATGATGACAGAAAGACGTCAATTGGTTGTGATACTAGGAGTACAAAAGATACGCCAATAAGGATGAGATGAATAAGGATTCCAATTATCATTAATGACCTATGCACATTATTCATACGAGTTGTCATCTACTTAGTTTCAAACTCTGAGCAGCAATAAACCTTCGTGACATTCGGATACCATATCAGATAATATGCTATGAACCGCTTCAAGAAAGTCGGAATTTTCTTCTTCAACATATACATCACACAAATCACCATAGAGGATATGTAGTTATCCTAAAAACTGGATTACACATTTCGAATCACTCATCTGCTTAAGATATACGGTGTTAACTTTGTAGCATTCCCAGAGATCAACAATGAAGAAAAAAAAGCATGACAGAGGTACAAAAATAGTAAAGACGTATAATTCGTAAACTGCACTAAATTGTGAAATTGATGCGAGTAGGGTTGATGCTGATACGGTTGTAAACAAGATCGTTATTATTATGCCAATCTCACAGAACAGCATAGATGCAAGAAAGACTCCCCCCTGACGCGATTTCATCGACTGTGCTATCGCGGAGAACCCAATAAACTTTCGGTGTTGGGTCCGGTTAGCTTATCTATATTTGGTAATATTATGCAGATATGAAAGTCGGAATTCTCACAAGTGGTGGAGATAGCCCCGGGATGAACGCTGCCATCCGTGCGGTAGTACGAGTTGGTCTCAGTAGAGGACACGAAATGGTAGGCATCATGGGGGGTCTCCAAGGTTTACTAGATAGACTCTTTGTAAAAATGGAAGCTAGGTCTGTAGCAAACATAATTCATAGAGGAGGAACCCTGCTTACCACTGGACGGTCAAAGGAATTTCGAACAGAAGAAGGCCAGAAGAAAGCCGCCACAATATTAGAGGAAGAGGAATTTGGGGCATTGGTTGCGATAGGCGGTAATGGCACGATGCAAGGCATGGATAAATTACAGCAATTCTGGATGGGACAAATAATCGGGCTCCCAGGGACGATTGATAATGACATATATGGAATTGATTACAGCATAGGGTTTGATACAGCTGTGAATAATGCTATTGAAGCAGTTGATAAGATTCGTGATACTGCCCAGGCATTTGACAGATTCTTTCTGATTGAGGTCATGGGACGAGAATCGGGAGCCATTGCTCTTGATGTTGGAATATCATGTGGTGCAGAGGCGATACTGGTCCCCGAAACTTCGACTGACCTCAAGGCAATTGCAGCTAATATTACTGCT
>JARGGA010000044.1 GCA_029210805.1 Candidatus Thorarchaeota archaeon | reverse complement strand
CTACAGAAATACCAAATCTAGCAAGAGCTCGCGTTATTTTCTGCCTGCGTTCCCAAAGCTCTTCAGAAACAGCCTCTGATAGCACCCTCTCAACAGGACCAAATTGACCTACTGGAGCTTCGAACCAAGGTCCGAAGGGGCTTATCACCATAGCTTTGTGACCATTTGCAACGACCGATTTCATTGCGTTAAGCAATGGAGCTGGGGACTCCTCAAGATCTGTCAGCCAGATTATCAAAGACCGTTTTTTCGTCTGCTGAGTGACATATGCAATTGCGGTTTCATAATCACTCCACCCTTTGGGTTCAGCGATGGCAAGAGACTCCAAGAGGTTATACATATGATTGGGGCGGGTGGAGGGCTGGATGTATGCATGGACTACATCACTAAATACACAGGTTCCAACAAGATCTTTCCTCTCTAGTCCCATATGGGAAAGGAGAACTGCGGCACGAATAGCATATTCGAGCTTGGTATTTTCAGGATAACCATTACCCATGGAACCACTTGTATCGACCATACAAACAATCTGAATATTCTTCTCCATCTCATATTGTCTGATTACCATATCCCCTCGTTTTGCGGTAGTTTTCCAGTCTATATTCCGGAAAGAATCACCGGGCACATATTCGCGGAAACCAGCAAAATCACTTCCCATTCCAATAACTTTGGTCCGGTGAGCACCGAACATCAGCCCCAGCTGTCTTTGTTTTCCAAGAGATTCAAGCCGTCTAACATCTTTCCAGGTTGGGTATACTAGTACCTCAGTCTGCTCTTTGAGGGTTCGTTTGTAATAGTGAAGGCCAAGTCGGTCACGCATTATTACCTCGGTTGGACCAAGAAAGTATCTGCCGCGCATTCTGACTTGAAGAATGTATGAGAACGTGATACTACCACCAGGCTGAATTCTAGATGCAATGAAATTGGCTCCAATGGCAAGTATCCATAGCTCTGGATACTGATCATGCACTTCAATGAAATCAAAATGACGCCTTGAAGTATTCTTAATGGTAACTCGAACACGTAGAAAGTCACCGGAGAAAACTTTCACCTTGTCAATCTGACGATCTACTTCAATGCCAGAGAGATTGGCGGTCATTGCAAACAGCGGCAAGGTCACAACTAAGCCTACACAGAGATACACACCTAGGAGTACGAGGTAGAAGTTATTGAAGGAAAACCCACTGGTGAGTAGCAGTACGCCCGAAAACAGTACGACAAAGCCTCTCTGTGTAATCATTCTTTGTTTTCTCCATCTATCACAGGTTTACTATCGTGGACAATCAACTTCGCCCATTATCTTGCTTACAACGCGTTCCACAGTCAAACCTTCCAGTTCCGCTTCGGGTTTCAGAATTAGTCTGTGATTTAGAGTCTGTACAGCCAATCGCCTGACATCTTCTGGAACGACATAGTCACGACCAAGCATTGCGGCCCGCGATTTTGATGCGCTCATCAACACAAGCGATGCACGTGGAGACCCTCCAAGAAGAATCTGCGGGTCATTTCTTGTTTTTACAATGATATCGCGTATGTAGGTGATGAGATCCTCGTCAAGATAGACGGTCTTGCAGGTTTCTTGCAAACGCATCATTGTTCCAGGATCAGCGAGAACTCTAAGATCAGTTGCTTCCCCAGCATGCTTTCTACGAACAACCTCGGATTCTTCAGAACCAGTTGGATAATCCAGAATCAGTCTGAACATGAACCTATCAAGTTGTGCTTCTGGTAGAGGGTATGTGCCTTCTTGCTCGACCGGATTTTGTGTCGCGATAATTAGGAAAGGATTGGGCAAGCGCCTTGTAACTCCTTCAATTGATACTTGGCGTTCTTCCATTACTTCCAGCAGCGCGCTCTGAGACTTTGGAGGACATCTGTTAATCTCATCAGCGAGAACCAAATTTGCAAATACTGGTCCTTTTCTATACCAGAACTCACCTGTTTTCTGATTGAACACATTGCTTCCTAACAAATCAGCCGGTAGCGTATCTACTGTAAGTTGTATTCTCTTAAAGGCACACCCAAGAACGGATGCAAAGGTACGAGCCATATACGTCTTTGCTAGTCCTGGTACACCTTCAAGCACTACGTGGCCATTCGAAAGAAAGGCAACCAATGTATCACGCATAACGTCAAGTTTTCCAACGATGATACGTCCACATTCTCTGAGAATCTCCGATGTGATATCATGTACCTCAGATATACTCATTGGAGGGCCAACGTATTCTTCATTGGTTTCAGTTGCATCTAGTGTCATTACTATACTTCCACCTCATTTTGCTTCAATTAGCTTGTCTTGGATGTTTTTCATCCAGAAGAAGAGCTTCATCATTTCGCTCTCCCTTATCTTGATATTCTGTCTAGAGGAAATTTCCTCGATTCGTTCAATTGTTTTGAAGAAATCTGCCTGTTTCACGTTCGAATCTTTATACCTGAGAAGCTCCCAAGTTTTGTTAGAATCATAATCGGTCCATTGATACTTGTTCCGCATGGACCTTCGTAATTTTCGATACAGCATCTTTACTACTCGGCCATAGTTGCCTTCAGTGCGATAGTACATCATTCTTTCACTAAAGTAGGTCTGACCTCTCCGCATGAAAACTTCTGATACGCTCTTCATCTCTGGCTTTTTCATGTCTGGGAGGTATTTCCTGAGCCCAATTGCAGTCATTAGGGGATAAACAGGTGCTAGCAATATGTTGGTACTTGCCCATAACATACGCCCCATGAATGCGCCAAAGTAGAACTCGCCTGATGCTAAGGGGATTTCAAGGAGCTGTTCACAAAAAACTATAGGTATCTCAGGATTCCCATCTGTCACCCAATTGATAAGGTTCCGGCCTAACCGTCTGTTCCCCTCAAAGTTCTGCCACATGTCATTGATGAATATACTCGGATCAGATATGGCAACTAATTTGCCACCACCTCCAAGTGCACCAGCCATATCTATAGCTCCTATTATTGGAAGAGAACCAGCCCATTCGTATGAATCAGGAGTAGGGGATACAGTACTAAGGTTAGTTTCACTCCACGAACGGGGAGTGGTCCATGCAATTCCGGTATAACCCATTGCGCTTGTTGGTGTAAGAGCTGATGCGTTGTTCAGATGTAGATTAGTTACACCGGCAGTGATTGGGTGTGACGGATGAAAATCACGTACAATTGGAAGTCGTGGACTGGTATAGTAAGAATCAAGATCCATCACTACGCCTTTTGTGAAAGATAGAAATCCTGAAACATTTAGTCCTGAGATATATGCTTGAGAACCAGTCTGACCCATTAATAATTGGTTTAGAAGAACGAACGAGCTATTGGCAGTGCCAAAGTCATCAGCAATTACCACACTACCTCCAGCCATCAGGTGTAAGAATAGAGTGAGCGTTGCATCTATGGTGAAGTCTCTTACAGGACCCATTATCACAAGAACGGCACTTCCATTGTACCTACTTATCACGCTCATACTGGATTCAATTGTTTTAGCTGTGAAGCCATCTTGCTCTATCTGAAATCGGAAATCGCTACAACCGCTCCAACTAGTATTGTAAATAGAGAAATCTGTTTGATCATATAGAGTGGGAGGAACTCCAATAACGGTAACTCCAGCTAATATGGTAATTGGAATCCATGCAAGAACAAAGAGGCCAATTTGTAGCCCTTCTTTCCATCCCATCTATATCTCTCCTGTATTTGATTATGCGGTTTTTATTGGAGTGGCACCTTCAATTCGGGGGTAGATATCAGTAAACACTTTGATCGCTAATTCATAGCGATCGCGGGCAATCTCATGACTTGAGAAGCGAGCTTCTTCATAGGCTTTGACAAATTCTTCAACTGCTTCTGCATCTAGAGGTATTATTTTCAAAACCCGTTCGATGTATTCTCGGGCAGTTTCTGATGACATTCGCTCAGAGCCAATCTTCATCCCACACATTTGCTCGAATGTTCGGAATGCCAATGTTATTGCTGCGTCATATTTTCCTCCGTCTGCAAGCTTCTTGATGTTTCGAAGCTTGCTGGGAATATCAACAGATGTTACAGTTCTTCTCGTGCTTTGAAACATCCCCTTAACGAAATAGAGGTACAAGAGCACAACTATTACTGCGCCTGTAAGAGCAACTATTGGCATTATTAACTGGAGTGTATTAAATTGCATTTCTTTCACCTGACTAATGAATCATGAATTTCCGATGAACTTCTAGATATTCTGAATCGCGAGAAACTAAACCCTCGACCACTATATCTGTACTTTGCCACTATGAGCATTGCTACTATAGCCTCAATTGCGACAAGTGCGGCCCATGTAATTAACAAAGCTGTGTCAAATTCGGGTGGCAATCCTGAAGTTATTTGAAAAGTCCAAGTACCTCTAACGACAGAAGCATCCGACATTACAAAGGCGGCACTGAATGTATAGTGGCCCTCCGTTGAATATCGAACTGGTAATTGATATGAGAATGCCCCATTTTCATCGGTTCTAAGTGTAACAGTAGTTGAATCATTCAACGTAAGTGTAATGGAGCGAAGCTTTACGGGAATACCTGAAGAGTCAAGAAGCAGACCCTCCAAGGTAATTGGTTGATTAATAACAGCATAACCCGGACCTAGGTTGCTGATCACTGCTTCATCAAATACATGTATACTATCTTCAGTTTCCGCAGAACTTCCTAAAACATATTGACTTCCGGAGTACACAACAACAGCAACAAACATTCCACTACCAGCTGTCCAAGAACCTGCAGGAATTATGATAGTATGTGTATTTAGGCTAGAATCAGCGATGATTAGAGTTGTAATGAAAGTACCATTCAGGTAAACTGAAACCGATTCTCCAATATGGGGATTCGCATCCTGGTCAGACACTGTGAAACTAATATTGAATGATTCATTAGGCATAATATCATTGAACTCTGAGAAGATGACAGTCACCTCAGAATTAAGATTGACCTGAATCATCCAGTATCCAGAAGGTCCTGTGGAGTCATAGTTGAGGGAGTTGAGTCCGACACTAATATTGTAGGTTCCTGGTTCAATTGTATCCCTGATTAGGAATTCTATTGAGAATTGTCCAGAAGCGTCTGAGAATGCATAGAGTCCTACTTGACTACCATCTACTAAGAGTTCTAATGGTACATCCTCATCAGCCCCACCACCATTTGTAACAGTTCCTGAAACAATGAGAGTGTCACCTCTAAGAACGGAAGTGATAGATTGTGCATCAATGGACACAGTTACTAGATCGTGGATTTCAAGATCGCCAACCGATGTCTGCGCATCCAAGAATGCCTCAGAGGGCCTAACGAACGCAACGTAGTAGGTGATATCCCGAACAATTTCGTCCCAGTCAAGATAGTACGAGTAGGAGTAAGCTCCTCCAGTTCCAGTTGTCCGTGTTGCAAGAGAGGTGCCGTCCCAGAAAATCTCCACAAGATATCCAATCATCGGCGTACCATTCCCGAAGGTCAGTGTACCACTGAAAACAAAAGTGTCATCCAAGTATATGACAGCATGACTTCCAATTCCTGTGAGAGTTACAGGAATCTGCTGTACATCCACTATATCAGAAGGCGAGGTACTTGACGAGATAACAGGAATTCCAGAAGAACATTCAGCCCAGACCTGAGTGAATCCGAGATCTTCTGTATCAGAAAGATGATACCAGTGCTCAAAATAGCCACTTCCATCTGTGTAGACTGTTGCAAGAAGAGTCGGAGTTGTGGCAGTTGCAGGATTCTGCCAATAGATGAGGACAGTGGCTCCAGCATATACGCTTCCATTATCCAAATCCAATGTACCGTTAATTTGTAACCACTCACTTCTGTAAACGACACTAGGATTGGCATCAAAAGTCCATATGATACTAACTGCATCCACTGTGACAGTGATTGGTGCAGTTGTGTAATTGGCAATCCAATTTACACTTGAAATGTATCGAATGGTGATGTCATAGCCGCCAATTGGTGTTAATGCAGGAATATTCCAATATCCGGTGAATGAACCATCCGAAAGGGTCATGGTTGAATCAACTACAGCGCCATCAACAAGAATGTCAACTTGGACCCCAGAGTATGCTACATCGCTTACAAGGTCGTAATACAGATTTCCTGTAATAGTGACTGTGTCAGTGAGGAAAAAGCTCGTGCTCCCACCAGTGTCGACGTTGTTTATGAGAGTTAGCCAGCGTTGAAGTAGGAGACCTACAGGTGCAGGCGTAACCGCCTCTAGGTAGGTAGACTCGCTTGTATTTGCTGCTATTTGTACAGAAAGGACGATATCCCAATCCATTCCGGTATACACGTATGAAAACAGTCCCGAACCATCTGTTAGTCCGCCAGCAAGAAAGTGTGTAGATCCATTCAACCACCAAATCGATACGGGTTCTCCGCCAATATCAGTGCCATTACCAAAATGAAGATGCACTTGAATTGTGACCGACTGATTGAGGTAGACGGGGTTTGCTGAGAACGAAATATCAAGAACTGGTGCATATTTACTAATGGACAATGACACTCCGGGAGCAGTACTGGCGTTGTCCCATAATGGATTGGGAGCCCAAAATTCAGCCCAAACTCGTGCTGAGCCTACTGAATCAGTGAAGGGAGAAAGGGGATGATAATATTCGAAATATCCTGTGCCATCTGTGGATACTGATGTAAGGTAGTGATTCGTTCCATTAAACCAATAGATATCGATTGTTTGTCCACTAAGCGGCGTTGAATTATCGAAAAATGTCAGGGTTCCGTAGATATGTACAATACCATCGATATAGTAGGAGGCGTTATTGGTATTGGTTGTAAGGGCCATGTCATAGGGTATCAGATTGACTTGTCGGGCTAAAGAGGTGGAATTGTCCCATAGAGGATCAGTGCTTGTATATTCAGCCCAGATGTATACAGCCTCAAATATATCGAAAAGTGAACAATTGTATTGGAACATGAATCCTCCAAGTGCGTTTGTAGTTTTGGGGAATGTATACGTGCCTGTACCATTTTGATAACGCACTAGTATAGTGGCACCAGCAAGAGGTGCACTATTACTATCGAATGTTAGTGTTCCCGAAAAGATGATGACCTCATCCAAATGGATGTTACTGGAATCCACATCGGCATCCAGTGATAACTGATAGAGTTGGAGTGTTAGAGATGGTGATAGAACTGCACTAGAATTACTATAAGAAGGATCTATAGAAGAATGATAAACTGTTACTGTTACAGTACCTTCAGCATCTGTAGCGGGGTCACAGAAATATGTGAAGTTATACCAGCCAGTAGAATTTGTAACGACTGGAAAAGTATACACAGTCCCATTATTCCAATCAATAGTGACATCATATCCTGTAAGAGGTGTTCCATTTTCATGTTCAAGATAGCCATAGATTAGTACTGATTCATTCAGGTGCACAGTGGAGGTGTTAGAGAATGCCGATATGTACGAGTCATATTTCCTAACAGTAACTGGTATGTGTGCAGATTCATTATTATAATATTCAGGGGAGGATGACACGAATTCAGCCCATAGCTGAATGCCGGCTAGTTCATGGCCCACTGGAATTGTATAGTTGAATATGAAATAGTATGGAGAGATAACACTGGTGTCTACTTCTGTAATGTTGTATACGCCCGTTCCATTCTGCCACCTGAGAATTATGTGAGCGTTTTGAAGGGTCTTAGAAACTTCAGGCAGGTAGACAATACCTTCAATGTCCAGCACATCTCCAATAGCTACAGAATCCTGTACTGTTTCAATGTAGACCTCAACATCGTATCTCTTGACGGTAATATTCATTGTTGCGGATATTGAATCTGCATAGGTGGGTTCTCCGGATGCGTCAAACTCAGCCCAATATGAGGAGAGGCCCTCTGAAAAGGCGGGGATATCATACGTAATCTCATAGTATCCTCCAGCAATCGTTGTACTGGTTCCGATAGAATAAGAGGTCCCATTATTCCAATCCCAGAAAACCTCCACAGAACGACCTACAATAGGAGCCCCATCAGAAACCGCTGTGAGTGTTCCGAAAATTGTAATAGTTTCAAAAGTGTGTACAGTCGAGGGGTCGCTAGGGGCGGAATCAATTGTCAGAGTTGTTGCGCCGCTTTGAACAGTGACTGGAATACCGCCGCTTGTTCCACCATTAGTGAGTGGGTCAGAAGAGGTCCAATTGACAGTAGCGTCAAAAGTTCCAGAGGGTTGCGATATTGGAATTTCATAAACGTGGTTGAACCCGCCCGAGCTATTCGTTAGGACCGTAGTATTCAGGGTACCATCAAAAATAATTCCAATAAATTCTCCAACAAGAGGGGTTCCATTCTGAAGATATGCAATCCCATCATAGGTTATGCTTCCACCGCCATACGTATCTGCTGGAGTAACTGTCAGACTAAATGCTGGTGCCCCATGAAGGCTCAGAGTAGAATTAGAAGAGAATCCAGGAAGTATTGCAGGAATTCCAGTATCTGGATCAATTGCTCCAGCATAATATGCAGCTACAGTGTGAGTTCCCGTATCCATCCTAAGCAAATCTGTTGCATCTAAGGGGATATCTAATTCATAGTATCCATCTTCACCAATCGTCGCATTCCCATACCAAATACCATCCCACATAATCCACATCTGATCATTTCCTAGTTCCGCAAGATGCGTTCCATTTGCGGGGACATCATCCGGAGGGGTTCCGAGGGTCATAAGCCCATGAACATGAAGTGTATCATTCCATTGAGCTTGATAGTCATTTAGTCCAAGGGAGATGTCAACATCGACAATATCACTGACAATAAAATTGGAAGATTGCTGTATTGGAGGAGCTTGAAGCGGGTGAGATTGCCCCACAGCTACAACCAAAGTAGAGTTTGAAATGAGATACGTAGATGAAATCCACATCGCGGTTATGTTATGTGCCCCTATTGAGGAGCCAGTGGGAAATTGGAAAGTTATGTTGGCCATTCCAATGCCGGGGATAGTTGCGAGTTCTTCTATTGTTGCCGTTCCCAAATCCACACCATCAGTTAAATCATAGAATCGGATTGCTTCACCAATACCACTTGGAATACCATCAACCCAAAGCATTGCACTTAGATTGAAGTCACCTCCGATTATTGCCCACTGAGGCACTAAATAGAACGGAAACCCAAAATCAGGAGAACCAACTCTCAATTGCACGGATGCCTCATCAAGATTCTCTGGCAAGTCACCACCACCAAATCCAGGAGGTAGAGGCATGGGAATTACTTGTATCCACTGTCCCACACCATCATCTTGAGGGATATACACTTCGACCCAGAACATCATGTGCTGTACCTGCACCAGTCTGAAGTCACCACCATCAGGATCCGGCTGCCCTAGGGCATAACCAATGGTCATCCTGGCAGGGACCCCTAAATCCCGCATGAATACACAGTAGGCGGTGGCAAAATCCATTGGGAGTCCTCCGCCACGCTCAATGAACCATTCTGTAACTTCTTGGTTGGATGGAGGTCGCTGTGTTACGTTCTCATCATCTATCAGTAGTTCATAGTTGGAACGGAAATAGACATCTACAGCCATTGCTTTTTCATATGCATTAGTACCAACGGAACGGAATTGATCAATCTCATCTGTTACCGTTTCTGAAAGTGTAACATCCAAATCAACATAATCGCTCTGAATTCCAGCTTCCGCTTGCTCCCCCGGTTGGGCGTGAGTTTGAATATGTGCCAAATCCTGATTATCATAGGTTACACCATATTGAATCAAAATAGTCTCATCAAGTGTTCCTGAGAGGAAGGGACTGAATAGAAAAGTGTCATAATCATCCGTTTCTAGTACATAGTCTAACAAACGTCCAGCAGGGATGCTTCTGAACGAATCCTCTATCACACGGATATTTGGAAACAATACAGGAAGTTCTATCGGTTCAATATTGGGACTTACGGTAACATTCATACTGATTGTGTAGATTTCATTGGTTGCTTGGTCTCCAGGCAATGCAGAAAGCGGCCTACTACCGCTAAGAGTCTTACTCCATCCAGACCCATCATACGCATTGTAGGCACTGCTGCGCCATAGTTGTCCGGGATTAGCAGGTTCAACAACGAAAATCGTATTATTGAGCATGTCGAGAAGGTCTTCTGGCAACATCTGATCCAATGGCAAATCGGTATAGTTGATACCCTCGAACCAATTCGTACGTCCTCCAGCCCAATTTAGATCGTACGTCCATGGATCAATGTCATCTAAAGGAGTGTGAGGGGGTGAATCTCTAATGGCACCTGATTGGACTTGAAAGAGCGTTATAGTACCCCAAACAAGCATTAGTACGACAAACAGGGTACTGATTATTGTGGTTACGCCAATCTTTCGTTTGGTGGTTTTTGGAGTAGCACTCAAGCATTATTCCTCTCATTTGCCATAATCAGCGTCTATTATGCTAAGGACTGCGGCGGCTCAATAGCATTAACAAAACAGGCTCTAATGATTAAAACGTTTCTAGCATCAGTCACAAACAATAATGTACAGACCCGACGATTTAAAGAAAGCTATTCTCTCCTAGAAAATCAAGTAGGAAGGTCGGTTCTTATGTTTCCTGAGAGAGAGATTGATGCCTTTGTAAAACAGATTCTCGAAGAAAAGGGGAATGGTGCACATACCTATGATCATACCAGGCGGGTTTTATCTGTGGCTTTGGAGATTGGCAAGAAGGTTAGATCTAATATTCGCGTGCTAGGAGCTGCATCTCTTCTTCATGATATAGGACGTTCCGAAGAAGAGAAAACAAAGGAGTCACACTCCATAATATCTGGGAGGATAAGCAGGGAATTCCTTCCTAGTATCGGATACTCAACAGAAGAGATTAATCACATCGTAGCAGTAATTAGAACACACCGATTCAGTGAGGGTATTGAGCCAACGTCTATTGAAGGAAAAATCCTGAGTGATGCAGATAAAATAGACGCAATAGGGGCGATAGGAGTCTTTCGGGCAGTAACTCAAGTTGCAGTCAAGGGAAGAGGGATAGAGGGATTCCTAACGCATGCTAATGAAAAACTGCTAAAATTGGCTGGTCTTTTGTATACAGAAGAAGCAAAAAGGATTGCAAAAGAGCGCCACAATGTCCTAGAAGTATTTGTGAATCAGTTAAAGAAAGAAACTCAAGAATCCTAGGAATGCAACTTACGCAAGAAAAGTTCTAGATAAGAGTTTCTAATCGATTCGCTCTGCATAATGCCTAGTTTCTCAAGTTGGGAGAATATCAAAGCTCTTGCGGAAGGAATCAGCTCCATTGAATCCACAACTCTCTCCAGCTCCAAGAAGGTTCCAACGTGTTCAACATCATCAATACTGATGACTGTGTCATCAAACAAGAAGAAGGACCGTCGTTTTCTTATTTTAGCAACACTTCGGAACCCCAATTGTTCGAGAATAGCAGTTGCAGTATCAATATCATCTATTCCAAGGGATAGTTCCAGTCTTGTTTTGGTAGTAGAATCAATCTTCGGTCCCTTGTAAGTCACTTCTGTTTCTTGAACTGGAGCAGAAGCACTGTCAGCTTCCAAGGGAATGCCTTCAATGAGTCTGATCCTCAGTGCTTCATCGGTCACCTCGAAATCTCTACTTGGATGATTGAAATATGCATCAGTTTGCGATTCGATCTTGGTCTTTTTTGCTCCTAGTTTTATGAGGGAGGTTTCTATGATGAGGGGATCGTGCACGGCAATCTTTACCTCGACCTCATATTTTTCAGAATTCATAGTGGACACCAATAATCATTTTGCTTTCATTATCAGATTGTTAGGTCTTTCCATTTATCCTGTAACAAGCACAACTAAAATAACTATAACATGTCTGCTTCAGAGGGCTGGTGACACTGTGTCAGAGGTTAGACTATACAAATGTACAAAATGTGGAAAAGAGTACACGGATGACGATGTACCTCCCAATGATAAATGCGGAGGAAGAATCGATGTTATCCATGATCTAGAGAGTATCAAAGAAGTGCTCACAAAAGACGAAATTGAGAGTAGAAAGGGCGGATTATGGAAATATTTTGAATTGATGCCATTGAGAAAACGACAGAGCATAATTACAGTAGGAGAGGGAAATACACCTCTTATCAAAAGCACACGTCTAGCATCTGCTCTAGGACTATCTGATTTGCATATCAAGATGGAAACATTGAATCCTTCAGGATCATTCAAGGATCGCCCAATCTGTGTAGGCGTAAGTCGTGCTAAGGAAGATGGAGCGAAAACTGTATCTGCGGCATCATCAGGAAATGCTGCAGCATCGATGTCAACGTATGCTGCGAGAGCAGGACTGAGAGCAGTTGTTTTTGTGCCCGAAAACGCACCAGCTGGAAAATTGATACATCTCCGAACTCTAGGTGCCAAAGTCTTTCGTGTGCGCAAGGTCGAGGAGGGTGTTGATCCTACAACTACAATACTTCATGCGGCTTGCGATGAACTCGGGTGGACGCCTACCCCATCATTTGGTCCTTTCAATGGATTTCAATTTGAAGGCACCAAATCATTGGGGTACGAGATAGCCGAGCAGATGATGTGGAATCCTCCAGATTGGATGCTTTTTCCAACCGGGAGTGGAGGTCTCATGGCTGGAACAATGAAAGGATTCTGGGAATTTCGTGAGATGGGATTAATCGATAGCATACCCCGCCCAGTAATAGTACAACCAGAAGGTTGTGCCCCTATTGTTCGGGCATATCAAGAAAACCAAAATCCTCTAGATATTGCACCATGGGACTCAAATGAAACTATAGCAGGAGGTCTTGCTGACCCATTCCCATGGGATGGAGATGCAGCGTTAAAGTATCTCAAACTTGCAAGAGGTACGGTAATAGCGGTCCCAGATGATGCAATTGAAAGACATCTTGTGATGTTAGGCAAACTGGAGGGGATATTTGCTGAGCCAAGCGGGGTAGCTGCAATGGCAGGCCTTGAACTGCTGCTCAATGATGGTGTTATTGATAGAAATCAAAAGGTAGTTGTCCCCATAACAGGTTCCGGTTTCAAGGATTTGGCTACCCCTGATCGTCTTACACCTGATGTGCAGATTATCTCTCCAGAATTATCTGAACTGACTGCAGCTTTGGACAATGCATAATGAGGTGAACCCCATGGAGGATGGCTCAACAGATATTTTCATGAACGCAGCAATTGATGAAGCTAGGAAGGGATTGTCTGAGGGAGGGATACCCATTGGATCTGTTCTGGTGGTAGATGGTAAGATTGTTGGACGTGGTCACAACAGAAGAGTGCAGAAGGACAGTGTAATATTGCATGCGGAAATGGACTGTCTTGAAAATGCTGGAAGGCTACGCGCCATGGATTACAAAGAAGCGACGATATATTCCACGCTATCTCCATGCGATATGTGTTCAGGTGCAATACTACTATACGGAATACCAAGAGTTGTTGTTGGAGAGAACAAGACATTCCAGGGATCAGAAGGCCATCTTCGAACACGTGGTGTTGAAGTCACAGTTCTGAATGATAACCAATGTATCGACCTTATGACTAACTTCATCAAGGACAAGCCGGAATTGTGGAATGAAGATATCGGAAAATGAAAATCTATCGTCGATGGAGCTCTAGGTAATGTCCCGGAAAGAAATGAGGCAGAAAGCGAAGCAAATTGCCAAAGAGCATGGTTACCTTCAGTATATGATAGAAAGATATCTGACTCTTTGGGGAGAGGAGGAAACCCTAGAATTCCTCAATGCTTGTGAAGTGCCAATACGAACGGCGGTTCGCTTGAATGAATTGAAAAATTCACCCGAGGAAACCGTTACAGCACTTGAAACCAAAGGAATTAGACTTGAACGAGTACCATGGCTTAGGACAGGATACTATGCGGATTTTGAAGGATATTCTCCAGGAGCCACGCTTGAGCATATGTTAGGATACTACTACGTTCAGGGAGTACCTTCAATGACAGTTGTCGAAGCACTAGATCCACAACAGGATGAGGTGGTCCTTGATTTAGCCTCAGCACCGGGTGGGAAGACAACTCATATTTCGCAACTCATGAAAAACACTGGACTTGTTTTGTCCGTAGAAACTGATAGATTGAGAATTCAAAGCCTTCAAAGTAATATCCTGAGATGCGGCGCAACAAATACGTTGGTTCTGAGAGGAGATGCAAAGAGAATTGAAAACATCAACGTGGAACCGGATAGAATCCTACTAGATGCGCCTTGTTCTGGTGAAGGACTGATTCCCCTAGACCCCTCAAGGAAGACAAGTAAAACAATGGCGGATATCCACTATTGTGCTACGAGAGAAGTCGAGCTCCTTGATGCCGCTGTAAGAAAATTGAAACCCGAGGGGCATCTCGTGTATTCCACCTGCTCAATTGCACCAGAAGAGAACGAATACATTATTGATGGTATTCTAAGAGATCATCCTGAGATGCACATTGTTCCAATAGATTTGGAATTTGGTAGCCCAGGATATGCAACCCCTTACGGTGCAAGTCTTGACGAGTCCCTTACTCTTGCTAGAAGATTCCTACCTCACCTTCACGGTACAGAAGGGTTCTTCATTTGCAAGATGAAAAAAGAACGCTAAGCATCATCCATATTAGTACTAACCAAGACCAGCATAAATGTGGTGCGTACTGATGATCGCAGATGATATCATGATTGAAACAATGATGCTGAGTAAGAGCTTTGGTTCAGTAAAGGCACTTGCTAATCTCAATCTAGAAGTAAAGAAAGGTACCACATTTGGCTATCTGGGTCCAAATGGAGCTGGAAAAACAACAACGGTCCGCATGCTTTCAGGACTCCTAAGACAAACAGCTGGTGCTGCAAAGGTCTGTGGTTATGACATCAGTACTCAAAGGGAAGAAATCAAGGTAGTCACAGGTCTCCTACCTGAAGCTCCCGGACTGTATTCGAAACTTTCAGCAGTAGAATTCCTCGAGTTCGTTGGCGCACTCAATGATCTAAGTGGAAAGAATCTAAACAATAGAATCGACCGATTACTGGCGATTCTAGGTTTAGAGGGTCGACAGAATGACCTGTTAGAGTCTTATTCATCAGGAATGAAACAGAAAGTCCTCGTTGCGTCCACACTGATTCATGAGCCCAAACTGGTGTTTCTAGATGAACCTACTTC
>JARGGA010000564.1 GCA_029210805.1 Candidatus Thorarchaeota archaeon | reverse complement strand
GATCATCAGGGCGTACCGAGGGTCTGAGCTACAGCCACTTTTTGAGAAAATTCAGAATGGTGAAGTGGTGCCCATTCATAAGCCACAATCCATTACAGACCTCCCAAAGATACCAACAATAGCTGACAAATCGATTAGCGATTTACTAGAAAGTGCAGATTCCTCAGGCCGATTGAGTGATTTGAAGGAGGGTATGAATCTTGCTGGAATCTGGGATCGTCCGATTAAATTTCTCAGCGGTGGTGAACTACAAAGAGTTGCAATAACTGCGGCCATTATTCGTGAGGGTGATATCTATTTCTTTGACGAACCAACAGCATATTTGGACGTTCGCGAACGATTGCGTGTTGGTCGTGCTATTAGAGATCTGGCAGACTTGGGCAAGACAGTGATTGTTGTTGAACACGACCTCTCAATACTTGATTATGTTTCAGACCTTGTCTGTATGTTTTACGGAGACCCTGGTGTCTATGGAATTGTTTCACACCCCCATGGAACACGTGTGGGTGTTAACATCTTCCTAGATGGATACATACCTGATGAGAATATGCGGTTCCGGGATAGTGTGATATCTTTCAAGGGTATGACACAACAAGATGAACAATACACATCCTCGGACTGGCTCATCGAATATGGTGAGATGACCAAAAAGTTCGAAGATTTTGAACTTCATGTTCGTGGAGGTAGAGTTGCAAAAGGTCAACTAGTAGGTATTCTTGGCCCAAACGGAATTGGAAAGACAACCTTTGTCAGGATGCTTGCGGGAGAACTTGAACCAGATGAAGGTGAAGTTCCTACAACAACTGCTTCAGGATTTGACTTGAAAATCGCATACAAGCCACAGTACATTGAACAGGACTATTCGGGAACCGTACGAATGTATCTAAGAGAAAAAGGGGGCAACGTTGCAGATACTGCAGATTTCAAGACTTCTGTAATTCGGAAGCTTGGATTGGAGCATCTTCTTGAACACACTGTTAATGACCTAAGTGGTGGAGAACTGCAAAGAACCGCAATTGCCGCATGTTTGGCAACAGATGCTGATATCTACCTGTTTGATGAACCTTCCGCATTCCTGGATATTGAACAAAGGCTTGCAGGTTCTGATGCCATTCGTCGAACAATTCAGAACAGTCAGAAGACCGCATTTGTAGTAGAGCATTCAATTCTGATGGCGGATTACTTGAGCGATAGCATGGTTGTCTTCGGTGGAGACCCCGGGAAAAGCGGAAGAGCCTCCTCTGTCACCACGCTCAGAATTGGAATGAATGCGTTCTTGAAAGAGATGGGTGTGACTTTTAGGAGAGATCCTCAAACGGGACGTCCACGCGTGAATAAAGATGGTAGTCAATTGGACCAACAGCAGAAGAAAAGCGGCGATTACTACTATATCGGAAAATAAGAGTATCCCCACCAAGTCTGCTGAGAAATAGATTCTACATGACTGATCTATTCCAGTATCTCTTGCCCTTGGCTTTTCTTTCCTCATCCATATTATGGAGGATTTTTACAGCTTCATTTCCACATTTGATTACATCCGACTCGCCTTTCACCTCGAACTCATTTCGAACTCGATTAGCATAGACTGCACAAACTGCTCCAGTTCTAAATCCAAAGATATTACCGAGCGTAAATAGAGTAGCTGCTTCCATCTCAAAATTGACAACATTAGCTTTTTGCATATCTTCAATAAGTGACTCGCTGAAGCTCTGCGTATATCCACCAAATCCAGGTCTGGATTGACCTAGGTAAAATGAATCCGTAGATGCAGACACTCCAAGATGATAGTTCACTCCCAATGAGTCTGCAGCTTCTACAAGAGCAAGGATTACCTCATATGATGCTGAAGCTGGATACTCTGGACGAACATATTGCTTGCTTGTACCATCAAGTCGAACTCCACCAGTTGAGATAATGAGGTCTCCAATCTCTATATCCTCTTTGAGAGTGGCTGTGGATCCGACTCGAATGAAATTTCGAGCTCCAACATTGGCGAGCTCTTCTATGACAATTGCCATTCCTGGTCCACCAATACCTGTTGAGCAGGCTGAGATTGGTGCTCCCTTGAATTCCCCGGTATGTGTGACGAATTGCCTGTGCTCTGCAACGT
>JARGGA010000563.1 GCA_029210805.1 Candidatus Thorarchaeota archaeon | reverse complement strand
AGAAGATCACCGTTGGAAAAGTATCAACCATTCAGACTAATGCTTCAATGATTGCATCAGAAGTTACAAGTATGCGCCAAGAATATGGTGTTGACAAGGTAAATATTGTTGCACACAGCAAAGGTGGATTAGACTCTCGTGAGTATATAAGGAATAATGATGATATTGGTAAATTAGTAATGATGGGGACACCAAATGGAGGTAGCCCAATTGCTGATGCTGCGCAAGGACTAATCCCTTTGTTCACTGGACCTGTTGGTTCCTTAATAGCAAACTTATCAGTCCCAAGTGGCTATCAACTAACTACTGTTCATATGGCTCTTTACAACTCACTTGTGGGACGAAATAGTAATACGGAATATGTAGCTATGGCAGGAAATTGGAAACCGAGTCAGCATTGGTGGCAACCTAGTGGAGCATGGTATATTCCAGGAGAAGATGATGATTTTATTCAAAAATCGAGTGTGCATGCACTCAATTATTCCCAAAACCTAGAATATGTCTCTTATGATGAATACTCTACACACAGTGGATTGTACAAATCCATAGATATTTACAATGATCTAATTGGATATGTAGATCAGTTGACAAGTCAACCAGGGACTCAGGAACCTGTTGAACCACCTATTCTGCTTCTATCTAGTACTTCACCGGAACAATTGCAACGTATGCATAGTACTATTGGGGAAATTCTCACCGGAGAAACCAAAACGCACGATTTCGAAATTATCAATGAGGAAGCTTTATACTTCAATTGTATGTGGGGTGAGGGTGATCTCAATGTGACACTAATCTCACCGTCGGGTGTTCGTATTGATTCAGCTGCTGCAGAAGCTGATAGCTCTTTGTTCTACAGCAATATGGAGGTTCTACCCTCGGTACAGCTTACCAATTATTCTGTAACTCTTAATCCAGAGCCGGGCACTTGGCAAATTGAGGTAGTTGGAACCAACGTGCCCGCCACCGGTAGTCAGTATGCAGTCGGGGCTATGATACAAGGATCTCCTATTCAGATGGAAGCTCTTACAGATAAAAACTTCTATCATAACGGTGAGCCTATCACTATAACAGCAACAATAAACGAGAATGCAACTCCGTTGACCGGTGTGACCGTCGAAACAAAGATAGCTCTACCTGATGATAGTCGTGAAACTATTGTGCTTCATGATGATGGGGCAAATGGTGATGCTACAGCAGATGATGGCCTCTACACCGGTACTTTTGTGAACACTTCAGGAAGTGGTCTCTATCGTATGCTGGTCGAAGCAAGTAGTGGGGCAATCAATCGTGAAACAACATTGTTAGTAAATGTCGCTGCCAGTGAATCTTATATCCTTGGCAGTATTAACGAATCTCCCTTAGATTCTGATGGCAATGGGTACTATGACGCGCTGGAATTCGAAATAGGAGTCTCAACTCCACTGGGCAACACATACGTATTAGCAGGTTCGTTGATTGATGGTTCGGGTGTTGAGATTGCTCACGTCTCGCTCGATACATCATTGTCAGCCGGTCAGCATTCTATCGTTTTGTCAGTGGACGGTTTTGATATCTACGCCCATGGGCAGGATGGTCCTTATTATCTCGAGCAGGTGGTACTAGCTGAGGAAACGAGCTATGGTCCTGCCATTGTAGATATACTGGAATCAGCTAAAACTACATCTGCCTATGGTTATAGGCAATTCCAAAGACCAGATATTTACTTCACGGGTGTTAGCTCCGAAAGTGGAACAGACTCCGATGGTAATGGTCAATATGACTTACTCACGGTGGAATTGGAAGTTGATATCTCCGTAAGTGATTACTACCGATGGAGCGCCAATTTGTTGGACCCAGATGGTGAGGTTATTGATTATGCGGCCTCAGCACGCTCTTTGAGTACGGGGATCAATACAATAATCCTCACCTTTGATGGGACTAAGATTGGCGAGCACGGAGTCAATGGCCCCTATGCAGTAAGCGGTCTGTTGATGTTTGGAAATAGTGGAATAAACATCGTTACTGGCAAACTTACTGAAACTCAAGCTTACAACTACTGGGACTTTGAGGGAGCTACCCCTCCCCTGGGTACGATCAGTGGTACAATCATCGGCAATTGTGATGATGGAACTGCCA
>JARGGA010000562.1 GCA_029210805.1 Candidatus Thorarchaeota archaeon | reverse complement strand
TACTTGTACGTGTGGTATTCAATCCACCTCCTTTGATTGATAGTCCTGATGATTTGAAATATACTGAGAGTCTTGGAATTGGTTTCGTTGAATGGCATCCATCTGATGAAGCGCCTGATTGGTACTATGTCTACGTAAATGCAACACTAGAAGAAGAGGGACAATGGATTGGTTCTAGTATAAGGGTAAATGTAAGCGGATACGAACATGGTGTGTACAATATCACCCTTGTTGTGAGAGACATGGGAGGAAAGACTGCTCTTGATTCGGTCTTTCTTAGAGTTGTCTACGAACTTAATCCCCCGTTGTTAACAGGGCCCTTGGATTTGAACTACGTATTTGGTGATACAGGAAATGTTCTTTCATGGAACTCTTTCGATGAACATCCATACCTGTCCTATTACTATGTCAATGGCGCTCTCGCTCTTATTGATGATTGGGTGGATTCAATTCTGACATATTCTGTAGATGGCTATCAACCCGGTGTGTACAATATTACGCTAGTCCTTTATGATATGGATCTAAATAACGCCAAGGATGAGGTCACTGTAACCGTTGAAACTATACCTGCGCCCGAGATATCTTCACCCGAAGATATGGAAGTTGAACAAGGCGAAGGGGCTGTAAGTTGGACACCTTCTTCTCAATTCCCATCGCGTTATGAGGTGTATGTGAACGAAACATTGACGGAGGAGGGAGTGTGGGATGGTTCAGAGATATCATTTGATACAAGAACTCTATTGCCAGGGATGTATAATATCACCCTCGTAGTCTACGACCAGACAGGTAACTCATCATCGGATACTGTATGGTTACGGGTCAACCAGTCTTCTCCAATGCAAGATGTCATGTCGCCATTGGTAACTGTAGTATCAGTGGTTGCAATAGTATTCATCGCTGCAGCAGGTTATCGAATAGTCAAACAGGGAACGAAACAGAAAGATGAGGAAGACTGGAGAGGCATGTTGGATGATTTTGGGTAGTATCGCACTTTGAATAGACTGGGAGGCCCCTCTGAATACTAAGTATTTGAATCCAGACAGCAATTTTACTATTGCAACCCGAGGGCTATATCGGATTTCTCATTGACTATCTTGGCCATAATGAAGGAGTTCTCTGTCCCTAGAGCTGCAAATACACCTTTGGAGAGTTTGAAAGCTTCGCAGTCTTCCAAGTCCCACTTAATGGAGAGCCCCTCAAATCCAGTTTGAGGGGATTTCTGATTGAGGTCTTCTATAAGGTCTTCTGCAAGAGAAGTCATCCCAGTTAGCCTTAGTTTGTCCTCGTCAATGTAGACAAAGGTGTCGAATGGAGCAAAGATGTATTCTTCCACTTTATCGAATCTCAAATCAGACATGCTGAACCATCTTCCAGATACAAGACACAGTGTATCCTGAGTGAGTCCAGTCCCCCTAAGTTACTCTCCTATCACCAATCATACCTAGGCAGACGATATCAGGATAGGACAAGTAGAGGATTGGTCTTGGGCATGTCCTACTTGTGGTGCACCTCTCACACCCAACGAGGTTCTTGAAATCAAGAGAGGGGGAGTCGTCCAGTGCGGCTACTGTGAACATTCGACAACTGATGACCAGTTTCCAACATAGATTGATGACAATTTGCTAAACGGACAGCATAAGTGCGAAACGGCAATAGCATTGAATCGAAATTGCACGGTAGTCGGGTGAAAAAATGGCGAATCCTATGTTCATTCTATTCGTTGAGAGCCAGAAACGAAGTCGTGAATTCTACAAATCCGTTCTTCAATCAGAGCCTACACTTGATGTTGAGGGAATGACCATGTTTGATATTGCGGAGAAGATATCACTTGGACTGATGCCTGAGCCCAACATTTCCAGTATCCTCGGATCAGGAGTCCCAAATCCTTCTCAAGGTAACGGAATCCCTCGCTGCGAAGTTTATCTCTTTGTTGAGAATCCAGATGCGCGCCTTCAGGATGTAATGGATGCAGGAGGTACGATAATCAGCAATATGAGTGAACGTTCATGGGGGGATTCTGTAGCCTATGGAATGGACCCTGATGGTCATATCATTGCTCTAGCTAAACAAAAGGAAACCAAGTAATAGTTAGCAAATCTATGTAGAAACCTATTAT
>JARGGA010000561.1 GCA_029210805.1 Candidatus Thorarchaeota archaeon | reverse complement strand
GTGTATCATTTTTTCCGGAGTTTTCATCGAAATATTAGTTCTTATCATCAGTGAATTCAAGTTTCTTGTGATAATTGTCACAGAATGGCTTGTTCTTGGAAGCGCCACATCTACAAAGAGTATAATGTTCCTTAGATTCAGGTTTTGAATCCATGTCATCAACAAGTTTGATATATCCAACGAACTCTAGGGTACCATTCTTTGCCACTTTAATTGCAGGTTGACGTTCTAAATCTTGCACTCTCTCCTTTCCAATCTTATAGCTAAGAGCTCCTGAAGGACAATGCTCAATTGTTTTAACAATCTTCTTCACACCCGCTTCATCGGGAAATATCCAATTTGGCTTCTTATCCTTCTGAAAGACTTCAGGACACTCACGAACACATGCACCATCAGCTGAACAGACACCACGATTATCATATATCGTAATCTCTTTGCCAACATATTCTATGACTTCGTTAGGCCTCCTATCATCATCTTTTTCCCCAGAGGATCCGATTTTCGAATGGGTACCATCACAATATGGTTTCATCTCCGATTTGCCGCAGCGGCAAAGAGAGGTGACACTGTCAAGTTTGATTTCTTCACCTTTGGAATTCTGGCACTCCGGCCTTCCAGTAACAAGATATGGATTGTATTTGGTAAAAACGACCATTGGTCGCTTTCAGAGAGTGGAATTTCTGAAATTGACAAAGGCGATACTTCCTCGGAAAGACTGATTTCAACTAACATTCTTACATTCAGATTTGCAATCCTTGCCATTGGGTTATACTGAACCGGATGAACAGAAAGCATTGCACAATTATCGCCATTGGTTCCCATTATCTCAAAATCAATTAATTCAGAAGGTGTGAAAGATGAGGAAGAATATGCAATATCATCGAAATAGGGCTTAGATAGGCTTGCATAGTCACTATGAACCATTAGAGGTTCTGGACCAGGAATGATTCCAAGATCATAAATGGATATTGAGTTCTTTTCCTTAATCTCCACATCATTAATAGTAATACTCTCAGGAATTGAGAATGATATCTTGCTGTATGGAAGGATTGGATGCCCATAAGTATGCGAGCTTTCTGCACCATCGATTACCAAAGCTTGATACTCTCCTCCTTCAATTGAAATATCTACTATTTCATATGACCCAATGATCATCTCAACGAAAAGACTGGAGCCTTCGACAAAATAGGTCATCGATATTCCTGGTGCATCGTTGGTATAGTATTGAGTTTTTTCTTCTCGAGTATCGTAGATCGATTCCTTGTAGGGTTCCAGAATGTCTGAGGAATGATCTAGATATTGCGTGTAACTTTCCGATTCAGATGAAGTAGTGAAATCATTATTTTCATTTGCATCGATGATTTCACGTTCACTTGTCATCTCATCATATATCGAGTTGACTTGAAAATCCTCTCTATAATTATTCTCAATCACATTACCAGGTACTGCAACTCCTTGAATAGCTAGAAGTGGTCCTGGTATCAAAATTACTAGTAATAGCATACTAGCTAAACGATACTTTACCGTTTTTCCCATGATTTTCCCCCAACCATTATGGTGTGCAGAAGGTTGATGAATGAGGTTTTTTGAATCCGTCTAGCACCACGAAAGCTATTTGATGGAAATCTACTCCTTCAAACACACACACGATTGTAAGTACTCTAAAACTTGAACGCTTTTAAATCTAGTATATTCCTTCGTGTATTTTTGGACACTTCTATCAATTCAACATCCATGCTTTTCATTAAATACAAGTATTTCTGAATTATATTGAGAGATTATCCGTGTCTCCGATTTTATTATATCGTAAGTGCATCAACCAATCCTAGCAAGAAACTATCCAGTTCTTTCTTTTTATTTGTGTCAGCGAATGGAATCTTTGCCAGCTCACCTTTTGCTTCTCCTAATAGGACTCCTGTTTCTCCATTTGCTATACACTGTATGGCGTATCCCCCTAATTTTGTCGCTAAAACCCGGTCTTGTCGAGATGGATTCCCTCCTCGCTGTATATAACCTAGAACTGAAACTCGGCATTCTTCACCAACTAGCTTTGACATCTTTCTGCTTATCTCCATTGCATCACCTTCTTCATCGCCTTCTGCAACGATTATGAAAG
>JARGGA010000559.1 GCA_029210805.1 Candidatus Thorarchaeota archaeon | reverse complement strand
TAGACCACCTCTTAGGTCTGGTGGGCCTTACAGAAAGGGCAGACCATCGACCTGATGAACTTTCAGGTGGCGAGCAGCAACGTGTGGCTATCGCTAGGGCATTGGCCAAACCACCTGGAGCATCTAGCTCTGTAGTGGTTCTTGCTGATGAACCTACGGGCGACCTAGATACGCAAACCGGTGAGGAAATTATGAATATTCTCATCGACCTTACAAAAGGAGAAGGTGGAACGCTAATTGTTGTAACTCACGATCCTGACGTAGGAAAGCGGATGGATAAGGTCTACAACATGAAAGACGGTCAGATCGTTAACGTGACATGAGGTGACTGTATGTCAGCAATACCAATAGGTTACAAATCCGTTCAAGGTTTGCGTCGCAAAAGCGTATCGTTACTCTGTATCCTTTTAGCCTCAGCAATGGCAATGGGTATTCTTGTATACGTAGATTCCTTCTCAATTCATGAATGGAACAACCAATTAGGCAGTGTCGGCTCTATTGCAATGACTGCTGAAGGCAATGGTATTGAATTCTTTATTGACGAAATAACAGCTATTCCAGGTGTGGAGAAAGCTCACACTATCCAATTCTCTAGAGGGATGATTTTCTATAGCTTCGATGAATTTGGAATTGACTCCTACTACGGAAGGTTCGATTCACCTTCTGAAGATTATTACGAAGGTTTCCCGGATGCATACACTTTCATTTCTGGAAGGACACCTCTGAATGAATCGGAGATTGCACTATCGAGGAGAGTCATCGAAGAGCTAGAGTACAATGTTGGAGATATTGTAAACTATTCATACGAAGTCTACAATAATTATGGCGGCGAATGGAGAATGGAATCCTACCTTCTAGAAGTTGTAGGAATATTTGAAAAGGAGAGTAATATCCCTAATGATTGGTACTGGTATTACGACTCAAGTATCGGGATTGTGGTTCCGGAGTTACTAAGTTCTTGGGATGAGAGTACCAATGTTGATATTGATATTGACCGCACTCCTCTCTCAGCATTTGATCCAACGGCATCTCTCGCATATCTTCTGAACATTGAACAGGCTATCAGAGAACTCGATCCATACTATGATCCAGTCAGAGGTTATGGCAACTTTTGGGTGGATGACAATCTTGCAGAGGCAGTTTCAAGATACTCCGCTTGGCAAACGAATATGAGACTTACACAATTATCCAGAGCAAGTGCAGTATTGATACTTGTTGCATTGGTTATGTTTCTGGCGATTCGGCATAATGTAAATGAAAGACGATTTGAAAGCAGTATGTTGATATCAAGAGGCGCCGCAAAATCTGACATCGATAGACGAATTCTGAAAGAGATTATGGGTCTTGCGGGGATAGGAGCAATTGTTGGTTTAGGACTTGGCGTGCTATTCAGTAGGTTTGGATTGGCATCTGTAGGATTCTTTGAGTTCGATTGGATTTTATTCTTCACAGAACCACTCCTGATTAGTTTGTTTTCGCTTATCATTTCTGTACTGATAGGAGTAGTTCTTCCATATGCAACATGGATTGTCTATCAGGCAATCTATTCAACTAGGAAAAGAGTAGAAGAACACGAAGGAAAGCTTCAGAAACTCTCTCGGGTTTTAATCTTCATCAGATGGGATGTGGTCTTGCTTGGGCTCTCAATTCTACTCCTTCTGGGACTCGTGAGTGCTGGACCGTTAGTATTGTATAATCCCTTCTTCACAATGATCCTAGGGTATATTCCTCTTGTCATATTCATTTCACTTGGGAGTCTAAGTATCAAGGCTCTTAGAAGTGGAGCCAACCCACTCTCTAAAGTAATGAATCGTGTTGTAGGTGTACTCCCCTCAATGATTGGTGTTCGAAGGATTGGAAAGAGTGCATCCTCTGCAGGACCGGCAATTCTTGTCCTGGTGCTTTCCATGAGTATCGCTTGGACATATGCAATAATTGGAGCTTCGATGCCTGTTACAAAGCAGAATCAAGGAAGACTTGCATTTGGTGGTGATGTCGCCTTCCGTTTGGGTAGATATCAGACTCCTGCCTGGAATAATTTCACAGCCAACGTTACTAACCATGAATTGGCAGCAGCTACTTCGATGGTGTCTTCGACTGAAATTCAACTCTCAACAGGAT
>JARGGA010000560.1 GCA_029210805.1 Candidatus Thorarchaeota archaeon | reverse complement strand
GGCAGTTTACGTCCCCGGCAAACTGACGGTGACGGTAGAAAAATCCGTAGACTTGGCTTTCGTCGTGGGTTCCTACACACATTGCTCCTCTTCAAGGTATAAAAAGACCTACAGAATGACCCTTTCTTTCAATGTTCATCTAAAATATGTCCAGGTTTGTCCGGGATTTTAGCAGCTGTTACCAACCCTCCACTGATGTTCATACTCTTGGTGTACTTCTTCCACAACGTCTGTTCGGCTAATCAAGACCCCCAACCTTTTCCAGTTCATCTTATAGTGAATCGATGGCAAAGTGAAAATAACTATTCCACTAATCAATGATGTTACAGCTAATGGTAGGATTGGAAGAACAACATCAATGTTAACCAGTGGAATGAATGCCGTTGAAATTGGAAAAACTCCCATCAGAATCATCATCCCTCCAATTAGCAGGCACACTTTGTCGCCACCTAGTAGTAGCACAAGTCTATTGATACGATGTATAGACGTTTCACTATATTCAAATTGCACCAATTTTATTGCTAATTTACTTCTCTCATTCTTGATACTTCTTCTACTTAGAAAAATTATGACAACACTAAATCCAAAGACAACTAACGATCCTATGTTGAAAAATTGTGCAAATTCATTACCCGGACCTGTCCAAGGTGGCATTGACCGCAAAAATAACACTGGCGTGACAAATAAAGCAAATATAGCACAAGTGAGAAAAAGAAGGTGAGCTGCAACTTCGTCCATTGTCATAGGTACAAGGTTGCACACGTTACACGTTCCAACGTATGGACTATCAATATGCTTTCCACACATCCTACACGACACAACCTCCACAGTCATAACTATTCTATGATCATATAATAATACTATTCTATGAATATATAATAGTTTGTCGTTTCTAAATTTTCATCATTTTGAAGTATATTCTTCCCACATGATGGGTGGTATGTAGAACAGTATGTCACGAGTCAGAAGGTCCAAATGCTAGCTCTTCAACTTTGTCTTTTGCTTCTTGAGCTTCATCTTCTTTTCCTAAATTATCTAACAATATCGCAAGGTTTGCCCATGCCATCGAGTATGATGGATTAATCTCAACAGCTTTCCTATATGCAGCCTCACACTCTTCCTTCTTATCTTGCTTATTCAGTATTTGGGCAAAATTGAACTAGGATTCCGCAGAAAATGGTGCGAATTCTACGGCTTTTCTAAATGCCTCTTCCGCCTCTTGATTCTTCTCTAAAGCAGCGCGTATCAACCCAAGATTATGCCAAGCTATTGCATGTGTAGAATCAAGCTCCACTGCCCGCAGACATACCGCTTCAGCCTCCTCAATTTCTCCCAACCTCTTCAGCACAAGAGCTAGGTCTATCATGACGTTAGAATCATTTGGATCAAGTTCCAGATTCTTTCTCCATACTTCTGCGCACTCTTCGTACAATCCTAGATGATTGAGAGTCTTTCCCAGGTTGGACCAAGCTCTTGTTTGCTTGGGGTCCAATTCCGTGGCTCTTCTTAAGGCGTCCACTGATTCTTCATATTTACGTTGAACTCCCAGGGATATTCCAAGGTCATTCCATGCAAGAGCATTGTTGGGTTCAATCGCAAGCACCTTGCGGAATACCTCCTCTGCCTCCTCCCATTTAGACTGCTCAAGTAGATCGTTTCCCCAATTCAGTAATGATGAAGGAGATGTATCGTCGTTCATACACATTCACGAAATGGCAATGCGAAAATTCCAACTAATAAGGATAAAGCAAAACTAAATTCTCATATCAAGAGAATCACCTACTCCTAGGATTTGATTGAACGGATGGAACTAATCAAGAGATACGAAATGTAATATGGATGTTTCATTCGTCTATATCTACAAGAGGTGTCAAACTAGAGTTGGGCTTATTGCATTGATATGTCAAATCCTTGCTGGAATCGCTTACATCATTCTCAATCACGCGATCATCTAGGTTTCTAATTTTACGGGCGATAGCAATAATGTCTGACAATGTCAAACCGAGCCGTTTGGCTACAAGTGCCAATTTGGTCTGAGATCGTTTCATCACTATATCTCGAACCAACTCCTCCCAACGTTTCTTGAAAGACAGACGCAAGCTAGAAAGCACAACAAAATCA
>JARGGA010000043.1 GCA_029210805.1 Candidatus Thorarchaeota archaeon | reverse complement strand
TCAGATGTCGACTGTTATTGTGTAATTCAAAATTGTAATTTCTCGGGAATAAACAATGGAAATGGGTTTCGATTTTCCAATTTAGAGCATGCAACGATTGCTGATTGTGTATTCAACAATACGAATTCAGCGATATATTTGTACAACTGTAACAACACGAAAATTCTGAATAACACGATGATCAGTGAAGACGGTATTCGAGGATGCGTAAGTGCAAACGTAGTGATATCAAATAACTGCATTCGTAATTCCCATTATGCAATTATGTCTGAAGTATTGCATAATGTAAGCATCGCCAACAATACAATACTCTACAGCGGTTATGGAATTCATCATATTGGAGAGAACGGGAGTATCACAGGAAACATCATAGCTGCAAGCAAGAGAGTTGGAATTATGATTGATGACCGCTGGGGGAACAGTACCATCTATGGCAATCAAATCGGTTTCTGTGAAGAGTTTAATGCTAGGGACGATAGTTTTGGTGAGGAAAATATATGGGATGATGGTGAATCAATTGGAAATAGCTGGAGTGATTTGGGCGATGATACTACATACACGATTCCAGGAGATGCAGGAAGTATCGACAGATATCCTTCACATTTTACAATAGATGTTCTTGGCCCCTCAATTGATTTAGAGTACTATATGTTGTCTGAATATTCACTAAAAGAGCCAGATAACTCGTTCACCTTTCAAACGAACGTATGGGATGTATCGGGTGTAGATACTGTTCTTCTATATACAAAATATAGCGATGTAGAATCTGAAGGGTGGACAGTCTACGAAATGAGCCCTATAGAATCATACAGTATCTACTCACACCAATGCACTATTACTGGACTTAGAACGGGGTCAATTATCCACTATGTATGGGCAAATGATACATTACGCAATTGGTTTGAAACAACACTTCGTTTAGTCCAGGTAAAAACTCCATATCAGATGGTCTATCTTCTTATTCCCTCTGTTGTACTGGGTGCAATTGTGATTGGAGGCGTTGTATCTTGTAAGGTGCTCTCAAATCGAAAAGCCATACAGGAGTTAGATGATACTAAATATTGTCACAGTCCGTAACTCTTAAAACACAATCACTCGGGGTTGCAACTACTCCTTAAACATGGCATAGAGCACAGACTACTATGTCAGGGGTGAAAAAAAGTGACATTGAATGCAGTAGACTGCAAAGGATATTCTACTAGTTTTGTCCTTGAGGTCGACCATATCGAGAGGTCTGTGTACGTTTCGAGGTTACTGCATCAGGAGTCGTGAAACAATTGAGCGAAAATATGATTACAATCGAAGCTTTAGTCGAAGGAGGCAAAGCTTCCGGCGGTCCACCAATTGGTCCTGCTCTTGGTCCCACAGGTGTTAACATCTTTCAGGTCGTCACGAAAATTAACGAGGAAACCCAGGCCTATGCAGGTCTGAAAGTTCCTGTAACAATTATCGTCGATCAAGAGACCAAACAGTTTGAGATTATCGTTGGTATCCCACCCACAAGTGCTCTCATCCTCAAAGAGGTTGGAGTATCAAAGGGTTCAGGCGAACCAAGCACCAACGTTGTTGGGAATCTCACAATTGATCAATTGAAGGCAGTGGCAAAGGGGAAGGCAAATGACCTCTCTGCTTTGACCATGAAGAACGCTGCTATGATTGTATCCGGTACGTGCGTATCAATGGGAGTATCCATTGAAGGCAAATCCGCGAAGGACTTCCAAGCTGAAGTTCGTGAGGGTACCTGGGACGCGCAACTGGACGAACCACTGAGGGAGGACTAATCCATGTCGTACAATATGACGGGAATTGAAGCCGCAGTGGCAGAAGCCAGAGCGAAGGGAACTGAGAAATCTAGAAAATTCGAACAGAGCTTTGACATCGCTGTCAACTTCAGAAAGAAGGAGCTTGATGTTTCAAAGCCAGAGAACAGACTCAATCAAGAGCTTGTTCTACCAAATGTTCTATTTCCGCCAGCAAAAGTCTGTGCTTTTGGTGATGGAGAGTTTGCAGATAATGCAAAAGCTGCTGGTGTTGAACAGGTAGTGGGCAAGGAAGCAATTCCGAGGCTTGGCGAAGAGAAGAAGGAGAGAAAGAGCCTTGCAAAGGGTTACGACTTTTTCATCGCAGCTACAGATGCAATGCCACTAGTAGGTAGATACCTTGGTCAGACACTCGGTTCGAGAGGAAAGATGCCCAGACCATTCCCGCCTCAAGCGGACTTGGCTGCAATTGTCAGTCAATACAAACGTACAGTTCGGATCAGAATGCGAAATACCCCCACGTTCCACGTTAAAGTGGGACATGTTAGAATGGGAGACAAGGAAATAGTAGGCAACATCGTCGCGGTCCTAGATTTTATCAAGAGCAAAGAGCTCTATGATAGAATCGGAAATGTGATGGTTAAAACCACAATGGGACCGATGGTGGAGGCGTCTATCTAGAGGTGAAGATGAATGAGTGTATATGAACGCCATATTCCACAATGGAAAATCGACAGAGTTGAAGAGCTGGCCAAGGCTATCAAAGATAGCAATATGGTTGGGCTTGTAAACGTCGAGGGTGTCGGTGCCAAACAGCTGCAGGGTATCAGAGACAATCTGAGGGGCTCTGCAACAATGAAAATGGCACGGAATACACTGATGCTGAGAGCTATTGATAGCTCCAAGTTGAAAGGAATTGAGGAACTCAAGGCTTTTGTTTCGGGTCCTGTTGCTTTCATGTTCAGTGATCAGGACCCATTCGTCCTTAGTAAGTTCCTCAGCGAGAACAGGACAGCAGCACCTGCCAAAGGTGGACAGATTGCTCCAAGGGACATAATAGTTCCAGCAATGAACACTGGTGTTGCACCAGGGCCGTTCATCAGCGAGCTGGCAGCTCTCAAGATTCCATCACGTGTTAAAGGTGGATCAATTCATGTTACAATTGATACCGTAGCAGTGAAAGAGGGAGAAACCATCTCCAATGCCATGGCGATGATGCTGACAAGACTTGGAATCGAGCCAATGGAACTTCAACTCAGACTTGTCGCAGCCTTTTCTGATGGAGATGTAATGACTCAGGAAAGCTTTGCAATCGACCTAGGCAGCCTGTTCAGTCAGGTGTTGTTGGGTCACCAATATGCAATCAATCTCTCAGTCAATACAGGAATTCCAACAGCAGATACAATTTCACTGATACTCGCCAAGGCCTACATGGAAGCCAAGGGATTGGCACTCAAAATTGGGTTCTTCTCACCAGATTTACTCAATGAGTTCCTTGCTAAGGCGAATTCAGAAGCATTCGCAATAGTAGCAGTCGTATCTGAGAAAGATCCAGACGCAATACCTTCCGAAATCCTTGGACAGGTTAAAGCTGCAGCAGCAGTTACAGAAGCTGCGCCAGCTGAAGATTCTGCACCTGCAGAGGAACCTGATGATGATGAGGACGAGGGAGACGAAGCAGTAGCAGGCCTAGGGGGCCTGTTTGGTTAATTACACAAAGAGGTAACAAAAATGGAGTACGTATATTCAGCACTTCTGCTCCACAAAGCAGGCCAGAAACTGACCCAAAAGGCTATGGACGCCGTTCTCACCGCAGCTGGTGTGGACCCCGACAAGGGTAGAGTCAAGGCTTTGCTAGCAGCCCTCGAAGGCGTAGACATTGATGAAGCACTGAAGAGTGCCGCCACAATGCCAGTGGCCGCAGCTCCAGCAGCAGCTGGTGGTGCAGCCGGGGCCGCCCCTGCAGAAGAAAAGAAAGAAGAGAAGGAAGAAGAAAAGGAAGAAGAGTTCACAGCTGGACTTGGAAGCCTCTTCGGTTAGAGCGGGCGATAAGCCCCCTCACCCCCTTTATTCGACCTTAGTTTCGCGGACGGACGGGTAGCAAGCCCGACTGTCCACAAGTCTATTTTTACTCTAATGCTTCAATCAGACTGTCATTCAAGTTTAGATTTCGTAATGTTCGTAGGCATTCGAAAGTCATCCTGCCAGCCCATTCTTTCTCAGCAATTGGCCAGATATCTTCGTATTGTCCCCATTTCCATGTTGGCCACCAGCCACCATCGTCAGCTTGTCGTTCAATTTCCTTCTCTAAAAGGAAGTAGACTAGATCAGAATTTGAAAGCAAGAGGCTGTTTTTATCTTCTAGAAACCAGAAAATGCGTATTTCGCCCATTTTTTCCTCAAATGTAGGGGCGATATCTTGTATCGTGGACATTAGTTTCGATTGAATGATAGAAGATATCGATTTTGGGAAATACGTGTAAACACGGTTCCAACAAAGAAAGTTGTACAAGAAACCAGTTATCAGTTCCTGACTCTCTATAACTTCAATCACGCGCTGATTGATTCTTGCAAGAAAATCACGGGGAACGAATCTGGAATACTTGTTGAGATACCCAGCAATTTCTGCACTGGGATTTGCCCAGTTCTCAGTAGTAGGAGGTGCAATCTTCTCTACATACCACCAAGGTGCATGTGGTTCGTTATTTACATTGGCAAATGTGCTAGGCCAATAGTTTTCCTCAGAGTTGTAGGTAGAAACGAGATACTCAATGGCAGCTTTGACCATATCGCTGTTGGAGTCCCCGTCAGCGGTAATGTAGTATTGCAGACCAACAAAAGTAGCCATAGGAGAGGAAGACCTGAGCCGAAAATCGGGCTCAATTCCGTTTCCGAATCCTCCATCAAGATTCTGATACGCAACTAATTCTATTATTACATCTTCTTTGGGTCCATCCTCAAAATGATATCTGTACAGGGCCTGATCAAGAGGGCGTGCATTCTTTTTGATGAATTCACATCCCTTCATATACCGCTCTCTAGTTAGTTTCACATCTTTCCCTCATTTTCGAGTGTACGAAGCTTACATATATTTCATGGCATTACATCAGCCATTCTGCCAACACATACAAATGCTGTATCACCATATATTCACCTTGTGAAAATTCTCTACCATCCACTCATGAAACAAAGCTATGATAGAACTCCAGCAGGTGCTCCTGGAAGGTTGGATACTGCTCTTGAGATTTTAGGAAACCATCCAGACTATGAATTCGTTGAAGCACGATATGCAACAGAGGAGGAGATACTTCGTGCTCATTCGGAAAGCCAGATTAGAAATGTCAAGAGCGATTATGATTCCATTGGTGAAGGGCAAATCTACGAAATGGCCAGATTGGCCGCTGGAGGATCCATAATGGCTGCTGAGATTGCCATGGGCGGAGAACCATCTTTTGCTCTTGTGAGACCTCCAGGACATCATGCATCTGGGTCATCGTATTGGGGATTCTGCTATTTCAACAACATTGCAGTTTCATTATTGCATCTGAAAGCGAAAGGACTCATCAATTCAGCATATATTCTTGATTTTGATCTACATACTGGAGATGGGAATATCAACATCCTTGGCGATGACCCCAATTTTTCCGTCTATAATCCACATGGAAGAGGAGATGTGGAATATCTCAAAGATGCAAAACGAGACCTTGACAACGCCCCTGATGCGGATATTATCGTTGCTTCGGCGGGATTTGACCAATATGAGGATGATTGGGGTTCAAATCTATCTACTGAAGCATTTCATGAACTCGGTTTGCTGATGTTCGAGTTCGCAAAAGAAAGATGCGACGGTCGTAGATATGGACTTCTTGAGGGAGGGTACAACTTCGAGGATTTAGGGAAGAATGTCCTTGCGTTCTGTGAGGGGCTTAGGGGCAGGTAGAAACCTACCCCCAAATAGTCTATACATCTATCATTCGCTTGATGTTCTCACGATATGTTTCGAAAGCCTTTCGACCTTCTTCGGTCAGTTTCAATGTTGTCCTAGGTTTATTCTCAAAGAATTCCTTTGTTATATCGACATATCCAGCTGTTTCCAGTTTGCTGACATGGGAGGACAGGTTTCCCCATGTGAGTTCGGTTTGTCGCATTAGGAAGACCATATCTGCACTGTCAACTACGTAGAGTTGTGCAACGATCTTCAGACGAGCTGGTTCGTGAATCACTTTGTCGATTTCCATAGGTAATTTGTCATCTTCAATACTCAGTTTCATCACTCTCTTCAAGTACAATGATAGGGTATTTTCTAAGGAATTTTGCAAATCCAATGCATCCGATAAGAACCATAATTCCTCCAACAATTAGAAGGTAGAAGAACCAACCTTGAACTGGTGTGAACTCGAGGAAAGCGAAGAGAAAGCCAAGGATTGTTGCTCCGATAGTGTATAGATAAAACCGGGGATTTCCAGTTTTAGAAGAAACATAGTAACTGGGACCTAGGAACACCAATCCAAAGATTGCCGGATACCATTTCACCAGAATAACTAATTCGGGTCGACCTGAGCTGAGGAGTAAGAGGACGGGAGCAGTATTTATGACTGTGAAAAGAAACAGTATGTAAAAGGTTTTTTGCCAGTCATCATACTTGTGTTTCCGCAGATTGACTTGTCCTATCCTATTGTAGGTAAGTTTTTTCCTAATACTTTCAAGTATTCGGTTTCTCATTGTAATAACAAACATGAGGCCGATGTAGAATAATAGGTCCAGAAACATACCTGCAGCCATTAGGATAAGTATTCCAGCCGTTAATATATCAAGACCGTCTTGTATCGATTCTTTGAAAGATTTTTGCTCCAATTCTTTGAGATCTATGTCTTCAGACATTTTGTCACTTCCGTCCCATTTGGGTGTGGAGAGTTCATCATTACTCACTTGCATCATCCTCCGGCAATTCGAACACAGGATAGGTCTTGATAAAACGGACAAATAAGACTAGACCTACTAAGGTTAGGATACTCGACCATAAGAGCATGTAGAGTACAAACCCAAGGCGCGGTTCTCCAAAGTCTGTAACCACAAAAGCGAAACCAGTTATGCCCATCAGAATGCCCAGTAGACTGTAAATGAGATTCCCTGTTTTTCTAACAAACAATATCGAAGGTATTACCATAGCTAGTCCAAAGTAAAGAGGCATGAAGCGGTAAGCCATCTCTATATTATCAAAAGAGGGGCCAAATGATAGAAAAGTAAACGCAATTATCACAATGAATCCCAAAGCTATGGATAGAATCATTGCTGCTTGGTGTCTAGGTTCCACATTGCGAGGTTTGACATAGCCAATTCTAGGATATGTGAATCGCTCCTTTAGTCGATTACCCGTCACGAGAAGGAAAATAGGAATGAACAATAGAAGCAAAAGGAGATTCACCCACACCCCGACATGCAACGGTAGGACCTCGGAAATATATGGCGCAGAGTATCCCACAGCAAAGACAAACAAGATCATTCCCATAGTCATGATGTTCAGTCCATCTTGGATTGATTCTTTGAATGCTTTTTGTTCCAATTCTACAAGTTCTGTATCTTCAGACAGTTTATCGCTTCCATCCCATTTGGGTGTGGAGAGTTCATCATTACTCACTTGCATCATCCTCCTCTGACTCAAGAATTGGATATGTGCGGGTGAAATGTAAGAACTTGACCGCTCCTCCAATAACTAATGCTATTCCTAAGAACATACTGAAGACAATAATGCCGGCATAGACGTCAGTTGGGGGAAAAATGGTGGTGAGGTAGAATATGATGAATCCAGCTATTGATGTGATTAGTCCAAACAACCAGTATGCTTTCGATCTTGCCTTTTCAACAAGATAGGCACTCGGACCAAACATTAGCACTCCGAAGAACAATGGAAACATTGGAATCCAGTTGTATATGTTGAAGATGTCGCCTGTGAACAAAAATGTTGCAATTCCTGTCACGAGAAAACAAATCACTAGGAGAAGAAGAAATGGTTTAGGATCCGTATCGGATTCCGATGTACGAAGTTTAACATAACCAATTCGTGGGTAAGTGTACTTCTGGCGGAATCGTTCAATCCCGTGAGGAAGCAGGAAGATAAAGAACAAAGCAAAGAATGCAACGAAGGCTGGTTGGTAGAACATTATTGGGGCGAAGAGAAGCAGAACGCCACCTAGTAATTCTGTAGACCCATCTTTCATTGAGTCTCTGAATGCATTTTGTTCCAATCTTTTCAAATCATCATCATTCATTTAGGTCACTTCTTGTAAAGTACTCTGTAATACAAAGTACTTTGTTAACATATAAGGTCTCTTCCTTGAGCAATACAAAGTTTCACGAGTTTATATTGAATGAAAAGAATGAATCACCGGTGAGGCAATATTGTTACCATTCCTCTTACAAAGCCCATTAACAGATTTCATGGCAATGATCGGCATTTACTTCGCAGAGATATGGGAATTCCTGATATTCATAGGCACTACATCAGGCATCATCATAGTCCTCGTTGGAGCCATTCTCTGGTTCACAGAAGCAAATCAAAAACGCGGTAAAGGTCTTGTTGCAAGCGGGATTATATTGTCAATAGTTGTCCAGTATTTCGTTCTGTATCCACCCTCTTTTGTGCTTCTTTGAGTTGTAGTACCTTAAATCGAGTACACAGCATGGACTATTGAGTGGATGTAGGTTTCACACAATTTGCATCCACCCCGGGGACGAAAGTCCTCGGCTTTCTCACTTGTTTTACATGACTACGCGGAAAGGTTTATGACTGAATTTTGTGGCCCAAATGTTCGAGGTCCTGATTTCTGGGACTTCAAGGGACTGTTGCCTAGTATGGAAATAGAGAACTCGTTTCTCTATTGTAAAAATAGGGCGCTAGCCTTCTAAGTTAGAGGTCGCAGGTTCGAATCCTGCCAGTCCCGCCATTCATTTTGCAATACCTTTTGAGGTTTCGAATCAATATCGATACATGTCGGAAGATTCGATCGAGGGAACGGACCACTATGAGTCTAGGTCGTACTCAACGCCTAGTACCCAAATAGAGGACAAGCTCAAATCACAGCAAAAGAAGGGATTCATGGTAGGATTTAGTCTAATGATGGTCTCCGTGCTTGTGTTTATGATTTCTTTCATTTTTCCAATGGGGCTAAAGGATTTCCTATTCCTGCCGTTGTTGATAGGGGGATTCGTTACGCTATTCGGTGGGATTGCAATCCTCTTTCTCTATGTGGTAGAATCTAGTGGTAAGCTAAAAGGGTACGAAATCCTCAAAGTTCTGGGGCCACCTGATCCAGTAGTGGGAAGACGCTATGTATTGGTGGAATTAAATGATGTGTACATTGTGGCTACAGTCTATAGTGGTATGCTTCATTTTGTTGCCTTCAAAGAGGGAGCTGGTATAACATCTACTACAAAGATGAAGCTTCCAAAGTTCTTCGGGATGTGGCGAGATAAGATCGAGGTTGCTGGGGTAGAGCTCCATAGAAGGGAAGACACATTCTCGGTACCCACAGCAAGGGGTGACTTCGTATCTGGAGAGGCGGTCATGTATGTTGGACAATATGTGCCAAGCAGGAATAACTTGATAGTTCCAGATTTCACAAAGGAAGAAATGATTGCTATTGCCAAACGTATAGGTGAGGATGCAGCGAATTCACATCCTGAATGACCTGTCTATGAGAACGCAATTACTTGTTTCAACCATTCAGGAAGGGGATTGTCAAGACTTTCTTCTATCTGTGATACACTAGTCAGGGGTCCTGCAGCTTTGACACGAACTGCGCGTTTGTTTCCAATCCCAGGTATGGACCTCCATTGAGCCAAGGATATCTTGTTCGGATGAATTGGATAGGGGAGAACTATCAGAGACCGTGGACCATGATCAACTACTACTACATCAGAGATACCATCGGGTTGTGGTCCTGATGCCATCCTACAAAGGAGAGGATACGTACCCAGAGGTCTCAGGAGGTATCCTTTTCCTTCATCGCCCTCGAGATAGGCAGACCTGATGATAGTGCCAGATGGTGCGACTCGCTGAATCATAATCCTATCTATGGATGAGCGAACTGCTTCCTTGTGTTTGAAGAATTGATTTCGTTTTAGTCTGCTACGATCGTCATCTATTATTCGAGTACTCTCGAATCCAATTACCTGGCGTATGTTTATTCGTCGTACCATCAGTCCTTCGTCAACAAGTCTCTGAAGAAACTCCATGTTGGATTCAATGGTTCTTTTGCTCTCACCAGGTAGTCCATAGAGCAAGTTAATTCCAGGAAGTAGATGAGGAAGGCCTGAATCATCACGACCGCTTCCCACCTCATTCAGAATACGAACAGCCGTGAGTGCTTCTTCCAAGTTTACCTTGAGATTGTTTCGACGTACAACCTCTGGATCAACTGATTCAATCCCAAATGCAGCAACATCACCTGATGTGTGATATTTGATAATGCTACGAGCAACAGATTTACTCTCTTCGGGATAATGTGCTATTGTTCCTGGATTGACATTATCTATATGGAGCACTTCAAGATCGGGTGCTACGTTTCGTATCTTTGAGAAGAGGGATTCGATAACCTCTGGATTAGGAACTGGAAACTCCTCTTCGCCCATCTCAGTGGAACCAAAAACGAACAGATCTGCTTGCTTCCCAATTCTGAATGCCCTGACTCCTGATTCGTACAATGCCCCTATTTCTTTGACAACGTCATCAGGATTACGCTGTCGTGGCGCTCCATAGAGAGGTTCTACACAGAATGAGCAACCTCCAGTAAGGAATCTTGCACATCCACGATAGGTTTCAATCTCTGCAATCACATGTTTTCGATTGAATCCAGGATGCTGAGAAACTATTCTTGCTCCGCGTTTAGCATACTCCTCGACGTCTTGAGGTGTTTTAGCACATGCATCAAGAAGTCCCTTTTCCGGGTTCCAATGTTCTTCAGAAATACTTGCTATCACCATCTCCGGATCGCCTGAAGCAACATAATCAAACGGAGGAACCAGTGAAAGAGAATCTAGTGCCACTTTCCCACCCTGTTGCCCGTAACCGTATCTTGCCCAAGGGCCTACTAGTATCTTAGGAACGTCTTCAAGCCGTGGGTCAGAAAAGAGAGTTCTTGCTTCTCGTACAGAAATAGGAGTGCCACCAATATACTTTCCTGGTACGATCATTCCAGCAATTAGGATGGCGATGTCCACTGTACTCCAGATGTCAATAGCTCTGTCAAAACTCTCTCTAACCTGATCAATTGTTGTATAGAGAATCTCAGCATGAGGGTCCTTTGACCAGATTGCCCCCGCGATGTAGCGAGGATAAGTGCTGATGTAAGGTGGCACACCTAGACAGGTAGGCTCGTCTACATACCCATCTAGAATTGCAATCCTAACCAGACTAATCCCATCCCTTTACGTTATCATAACCAGATTCAGGAATATCTATGTAACCCTCCTTGGTTTCATATCTTACTCCCTCTCCCATCGTCACATATCCAATTCTGTAAAGGGGTACTTTCTGTTCCTTGGCAAGATCAGAGGCAGTCGTCCATTTCTCTTCTGGAATTGACAGAACCAGAATAAATTCCTCTCCACCTTGCATGACAAATTTGAATTCCATAACGTGGTTGTTACGAGCAAATCGCATCACTTCTGTTGGAATAGGTAAATTGTCTAAAACAAATGCCACTCCACTCTGTTTCGCCATTGTGTGAAGTGTGATACCTAGACCATCGCTACTGTCCATTGAAGCATGTACTGCACCCTCTCTTGCAAGAGCATTCACAAAATCATGGTGAATATGTGGATTAAGTACAGCTGCCAAAGCATCGTACTTGAGTTGACCTTCAAGCTCTTTTCCACCTAAGAGATGTTCAAATGCAACAGTAGTCAAACCAAACTCTCCAGTTACTGCAAGAATGTCATCAGGTTTAGCTCCATCACGTGTGATCACACCACCTGAGGGAGCGAAACCAATCCCAACTCCGGTCAAAACAACATCATCGGCTATGCCGAAATCACCGCCAATGAATGAAAGGCTATTCTTTAGACAATATTGTGAGAATCCACGTACAATCTCTTCTGCATCTTCTTCTGGATAGTCCTTTGGTACACACAATGATAGCATGGCAGCTCTTGGTGTTGCTCCCTTTGCAACAACATCACTGATGGTCATTACTGCAGTCTTTCGACCTGCTTGGGCAGCAGTCATTTCAGGTAGCCAGTCCGTTTTTCGAACGAAAGTATCAACGTTAATCACTACATGTTGACCATCTTTCATTGGGATATCAGAGGCATCATCATCGAAACCTAGCTTTGCACCACTGATAGAATGAATAAGGTGCTTGATTTTCTGTAGGAATTCTCGTTCACTGGGCATTGACGATTTCATCCACATACCTCAATTGCTTAGCAAGATTGCTCCATGATAAAGTTTTATAGCGATTTGATTTGGTGTGGCGATACTCAAGCCTCGGTGGCTTAGCGGCTATAGCGTCTCCTTCGTAAGGAGAATGTCGGGGGTTTTCTCAATCCAGTCCTCAGGATTATCTTTATTAGACATCTTTAGCGGATAGGCTTTAGCCGAGCCTCGGTGGCTTAGCGGCTATAGCGTCTGCTTCGTAAGCAGAATGTCGCGGGTTTTCGATTCACTACGAATCGGAACGCGAATTCAAATCCCGCCCGGGGCTCCAGTTTTCTTTTCTAACGCGTTTTTTGTTTTCACAGCAAGAAGTACTTCTAAGAGAAGAATAACACCAAGTGAAACAATTGTTCCCCAAATGCAGATTACAATTACACATCTTGCAAAATCTAAGTGCATAAACTCGCTTTGGTCATCTGAGGTACGAGTTTCGAACACCACAGGTCCATCATTGTTTCCAAAGAGAATCTGGTATGTGAACTGTCCTGAGGTCCAATTGTGTATTTTTTGAATTGTATAGGGAAATGAATACATATTGTTGTGCACTACAAGATCTGTTTCTGGTGCAATTTCTGTTCTAGTAATTCCATTTTCGCTAATAGCCACAAACGTTCCATATGACGCAAAGAGCAGTATTAGAAGCACAGCAGGTAGTCTTGCATGCGGCTTTACTTTTCTGATTGTAAACCATGCAATAAGACATGATGCTATTACGATCCACATATTCCTCCACCACCACACTCAATCTATTATGAATGAGTGGATTTCTCCTTTTCGATGTGAAGGAATCAAATATTGTACTAACCTTTGTCGGTTCAGCACCTAGCAAATAAATCCCCCTCGGGGCTCCATTTTTCTCTTTCTAACATATTATCTTGCGTTGACTCTCTTGACATATTTGTCCATGTCAAACTTCCTCTCAAGACCACGAGAGTTCATGTATCGGACTTTTCCAAAGATTGGTCTTTCGCTCCAAGCTCGGTCGTGTTTGCCAAAGCACCATGCAATCCCAGCGTATCCATTTGGATCGCGTCCATCCAATTCGTATTTATTATTCAAATACAATGCAATTTCGTACGCCTTCTTTGGAGTCTTGCACCACTCCAAAATCTTCTTTCCCCAGTACATTCTCATGTAGTTGTGCATGGAACCAGTGCGAAGCATTTCAATTTGAGCTGCATTCCAATAGGAATCGTGCGTTTCAGCCTTCTCAAATTCTGAAAGAGAGTATACATAGTCGCGTTTGTCACTAAGATGGTTTTGCAAAGTCTTCTGTGCCCATTCAGGTAAGCATCTGTAGGAATCATACTGGTCATTGTAGTAGACAAAGTTCATGCTAAGCTCTCTTCGGACTATTAACTGTTCCAAGAATACCTCGGAGCCTGAGCTGTCAGATTCCAAAATAGCAAGTGCAACTTCAAGAGGTGATATTTGGCCAAAATGAAGATATGGACTTAGACCAGAGAGATTATCCTTTCCAGGATCGTTGCTGTCCTCGGGATATGCATCAAGTTTGGTTTGGATGAATCGCAAAAGAGCCATTCTTGCTGCTTCAGAGCCACCTTCAATTTCTTTGACAGGTTTTACATCTTCATTTACCTTGATTCTATCAAGTACATCTGCAATATTCGCCAAATCAATTGATTCCTCAGGAGGCGAAGTAAGGGATTTTTCGAGGATTCTTTCAGAAACTGGAGTTAGAAATTCATCTAGATGCTGATGTATCTTCGGACGGAGAATCCCCGCAGAATATGCCTCTTTGGAATAAGCGGTTTCGACAGGGACCACTACATTGGTTTCGACCTGCACAAATGGACACTTCACGGTTTTGGACACTTCTTTTCTCCAAGACCGCTGCAGTTTCTGGTATGCCCGATCAACTACAATCATTACAGCGTTATCAGAGAGTCGTTTCACTCCAGTAGGTGGTGATTCAATTCCAAATTGATAGGCAATGCCTCGATCAGTTAGTTTCTTGCTTACTTCATGTAATCCCTGGAGCATGAATTGATAGCTTCTTTCAGTTGCTTCGGGGAAGTTAGAATCGATTCCAAAATATACTAGAAGGGGTTTTTCGAGCCTGTTGGCTTCCTCTATGGCGTATTCAAGAGCGTGATTGAAATCGGTTCTCTGAGCGGATTGCATCCAATAGAGAACATACTTACCATCCTGAATATGATTCGAGTTCAGAAGCTTCACCCTTGCGTTCTGTATCATCTCTTTTCCACTTGTTACATAGTAATTTAGCAAGGCGATAACCTTATTTGTGAATAAATAACAATAGTTAACATTATATATTGGGAGATGAATATATGATTTCTTATTTTCCTGAAGTAAAAGGGAGTAATCTAGCGGGTACTGAAATGAGGATTCCGACTGACCTTAGTGGAAATCTCAATGTTGTGATGATTGCCTTTCAGAGGTGGCACCAAGATTTGGTTGATAGTTGGATACCGTTCCTTAATGAATTGGTTTTGAAAAATCCTGACATTGACTTCTACGAGCTTCCCACAATAAGAAGGATGAATTGGTTGTATCGAACGATGCTAGATGGTGGAATGAAAGCAGGGATACCTTTGAGGATACACGAAAAAGAACTGTGACGCTCTATCTCGATAAGGATTCCTTTAGAGATGGGCTTGGAATTCCAGATGAGAGCACCATCCATCTACTCCTGGTTAGACCTAACGGCGAGATACTTTGGAGAAATACAGGCAAGTTCTCTGAAGATAAGAAGGAAATCCTTCTTGAAAGCATTGAACATATCAAACTAAGCAATTAGGCGCTTGTCAATCTCAATGCTGATACGATTCAGCATTTTTCCAAGTACGTTTCGTTGAAATGGACTAAGGGCATACCAAATCAAGAATCCACGAAATCCCTATTTGGAATATTCAGGGTATATGATTAGCACCAAACCAGGACCCTCTTTGTCTTACCAGAGGTTTCCCCTGCGAAAATCTTGATGCGGTATAGCTCCAAGCTATTTCGCCCCTAGCAACTAGGTACCCGTTCCCCGAAACCTATACAATCCTGGACATCGAGTCCAAGATGTTGTTCGGTTCCTAAT
>JARGGA010000558.1 GCA_029210805.1 Candidatus Thorarchaeota archaeon | reverse complement strand
CAACATTCAGAAATCTAGATTTTCAAGTCTTATCAAGATTTTATCATATTTTATTGGCGATTCCCATTCAAGAGTACGAGGCCAAGCGGATAGAATTATCCTAACTATGGGAATCACCGAATGCAGCGGTTCCAATTTGGAAACACAAAGAAAGAAGCTTGAGAAACAATTTCGAACACAATTGCTCAGAGCAGCAGGTTCCAACAGGGATATTGATTCGCGTTGGCTAGGTGTTGAAATCGAAGAGCATCCCATACCGATTATGTCTGATGAGAGTGAAGAACAAGGAATTAGTCTTGCTGACCTGCAGCCAGAGCCTGAAACAAAGGAGAAACCTGTTGCTCCAAAATTGGACTTAATGGCGGCATTACTCAAAGCAAGGCAGGACTCATCGACTCAATCACCCCCAATTCCAACTCCTCCAGATGATGAGATTGAAGAAAATATTGAAAGCAGCCTACCACCTTCTCAGAAGTTCTTACAGATTCTTAAGAAATTATCCGGGGAAACCACAAGAGGGGTCAGTCTCAAACGCATCAAAGACAAAGCATCCTCATATGAGATGTCTGATGAAGAAGTGGAAGAAGCCCTCACGCAGCTTGAGAAGGATGGCTTGGTCTATAGAACCAAAGGTGGGTCCATCAAGCGAGTTGAAATGGACATAGATGATTAGATTCATTCACATTCAGATAAAGACTTAATGACCAATCTATATTGTATGTAAGCAGCTTTGGTGATTGTCTTGGTAGAAAGTACGGTTATTGAGAAAGGTTTGATTGTAACTGGTGATGAGAAAGGCACCATCATTCAGGATGGATTCATAGAGATTCAGGACAATCTGATAGCAAATATTGGGGAAGGCAAGTCATCAGGCAAACCAGATGTTTCAATCGATGCACAAGGATGCGTCATTATCCCTGGATTGATTACTGCCCATACTCACCTCTATGGAATTCTTCTTAGAGGGGCCAGTTTGAATATTCAACCTCCAATTGATTTTGCACAAATCTTACAGAGGGTATGGTGGCCTGTCGATGAGGCATTGACTGTAGAGGATGCAAAGGCAAGCGCAATTTCAGCCTCTGCGGACATGCTTCGAAATGGATCAACATTCTTTGCGGATACCTACTCGGGACCCAATTCTATAGAAGGTGTTCTCGACTATGTACGAGAAGGTGCGGATGCTGTAGGAATTCGGTCAATGCTTGCTTTCGAAATGACAGAGCGTAACAATCCAGATGAAGCTCGTAGAGGTTTGAGGGAAAATGTACGATTTATTGAATCACTGAAAAAGACTGAATCATTGGCATCGGGAATGATGAGCATTCATGCGTCCTTTACTGTGGAAGATTTCATTGTTGGAAAAGCTATGGAAGCCGCGGAAAGGCTTGAAGTTCCTATTACAGTCCATACATCTGAAGGATTAGTAGACCTCTATCACAACTTAGAGAAATACGGCGAACGAACCATAGAGAGGTTAGAAAGAACAGGAATCTTGAGTCCAAGAACTGTTTTAGCCCATTGCGTTCACGTGAATAATCACGAACTGGACTTGGTAAGTAAGTATGGAGCGTCAATCGCTCACAACCCTATGAGCAATGCACTAAATGCAGTAGGGACCGCCCCTGTTCCGGATATGCTTTCTCGAGGAATTACTGTTGGTTTAGGAAATGATGGTTGGATCTTTGATCCCTTTGAGAATATGAGGTTCGCTCTAACCGTACATCGATTGACCAGAGGAGATCCAAGCGTGATGGGTCCGGATCAAGTATTCAAAATGGCTACTATTGATGGTGCCCGATGTTATGGATTAGATAAGGAAATTGGAAGTCTAGAGAAAGGAAAACTTGCAGACATCACCATCTTAGATGGCACGAACATTCCAACTCCACTTACACAGGAATCCGTGGTTGGACACCTAATCAACTCCTTCAGTGGCCGCGATGTGAAAACAGTATTCGTAAACGGAAGAAAAGTTGTTGATAATCGGTCGATGGTATTAATGCGAGATGAAGAAGTTGCAGAGATTTCTAGAAAATCTGCTAAGTCATTGTGGTCCAAATTAAAATAAAAAGAAGGGAAAAGGGGTGAATCACCCCTTTGCAAATTATCGTTTCTTGCAGACTATTGCAAGAACAATTAGGATTCCAAC
>JARGGA010000557.1 GCA_029210805.1 Candidatus Thorarchaeota archaeon | reverse complement strand
ATTTGCCGTTGTTCTTGTCTTTGGAATAGTAATCTACTTGGGAAGAAGATACGAACCTGTTGGCGACGCACAGTAAATGTGAAGGTGGAGGTAATACTCCACCTTTCGTTCTTTATACTTTTATCTCAGTTTAATACTGCCAAGCAAATGTAATAAAGAAGGATGAGAATCGAATACCTCGGACGTCCCGAGAAAATGTATTGTTCAATCTGAATCAGGAGATAATTTGAGATGTCAAAGGACAAGCTATGGTTGGGTTCATTATTAGATGAAAATGCTAAGAGAACAGATGAGAAGTTCGAAATATCTGTAGATCTACTTAGAAGACATGGAGGAATTTTCGGGTCCACTGGTTCAGGAAAGACTGTATTGAGCAAGGTGATTCTTGAAGAAGCCGCACTTCAGGGAATTCCAATCGTTGCATTTGATCCACAGGGGGATATTGCATCATTGATGCTCCCCGGAGACCCAAAGCAGTTGAAAGAGAAAGGCGTACCTCCTGAGAGATTGAAAGAGTATATGGATAAGGTCATTGTAAGAGTATACACTCCTGCAAGCAGCAAAGGGCTATCTATCTCTATCAATCCATTGAAGATGCCAGACCCAAAAGCAGACGCAGACGACGTTATTCGGCTTCTTGATAACTCTGCTAGAACGCTCACGAAAGTCCTTACTAAAGTGGGAGGTCTCTCACGATCATGGGAGGGCAAATCATTTGCTGTCATCTACGAGCTAATGAGAAACATCTGGGAAAACAATCAACCCGTTGGGGATCTAAAGGAATTAGCGGATATGCTAATTAAACCTACAGAGGAAATCGGAGTAGATTTAGAGCCCTACATGAAACTCACAGAACGACAGACGCTTGCCACTAGGATTCGTACACTTACCGTTGGCTCAGCTCAATTGCTGTTTAAAGAAGAAGGACAGATTGACTTCGATGATATGGTCACACCTGTCAATGGGAAGACACCGATTAATGTAATATTTCTAAAAACATTGAGAAGCGAAGAAGAAAAGCACTTCTTCATAGCTATTGTGTTAAATCAACTCTATTCATGGATGCTCCGACAGGGCTATACTGATAATCCGAGAATGATGATATTCCAAGATGAGGCAGCACCATTCATTCCTGCAGGAATGCGATCACCTGGGCCAAAAGAAACATTTCTGTTGCTCTTCAGACAAGCCCGCAAATATGGGGTCGAGTGTCTAATAGCAACTCAAAGTCCAAAGGATATTGATTACAAAGCATTTGAGCAGTTCAATACAATCTCAGCAGGACGCATAAGTAGTGAACAATCACTCAAAGTACTTGAAAGAATCTTAGAACCTATTGCCGGTGAGAAAGAATCAGAGAGTATTATATCAGCACTGCCGGGACAACAGACAGCCAACTTCATTTTCTCTTCAGCTGATTTGAAACCTAAAGTTAACCATATTGGAGTTAGATGGCTTCTCACGAAACACATTACACTCACTGAGAAAGATGTTAAGGATCATATGTCCAAGCTAGTAGCTGAACAACAGAAGGTTTTGAAAAGCCTTGAGCAACAAAGGCTAGCTAAAGAGAAGGAGCAGGAAAAGGAAAGAGAAAAGCGGGCTTTTGAGAGACAAAAATCTGCAGAAGCAAAGAAACGTGAAGCGGAGCTTCAGCAGAAAGAGGAAGAGAGACTCAAGAAACAGGCTGAACTGCAGAAACAACGCGATAAAGAACTTGCTGAGAAGAAAGCGAAATTCAAGAGCGCCAAAGAAGATGAGAAAGTATTTGAAACAAAAGGTGCAGCAAAGTTGCTATCATATGATGATATCATCAATGGATTTGTCGCTCGGATTGAAAAAATTGCAAGAACAACATTTGGCCTTCAATTGCTTAGAGAGTTAGTAGCTAGCGGCAAACTAGAATATGAGAGAGCCCGAGGTATGTATCTTAAGGAAACTCGTGAAACTATCAAACAAGGTCTCGGCAGAATAGAAAAGATTGAGCTCAAGAAGAGAGGCAGAGTGCAGAAAGTAGATTACTTGATTTTTGACTTTGAATCTATGTTGAGCAAGGTCATTGCAAGTATGGGAATCAAGCAGCCAGATTTTGTAGATGAACAGAGGTTGTTGAAAGCTTTCGGCAAGATTGTGAAGACCGCGAAAACAAACTCGCTCAT
>JARGGA010000556.1 GCA_029210805.1 Candidatus Thorarchaeota archaeon | reverse complement strand
ATGTCCAATCCCAATACGGTTTCTGGATACTGGAATCCGCACGCAATGAAGGCATAACAACACTCCAATTTCAAAACCAAGGAATTCCGGGTCAGTTGGCATCTGAGATGAAACTACGACTACGGAAACTGCTGGAAAGAAATGACTATGATGTGGTTGTCATCATGGCAGGTTCTAACGATCTAGGATGGGGTCACAGACCAGATGATGTTTTTGATGTTCTCTCTCACCTGTGGAATGAGAGTACGTCAAAAGGTATCAAGACAATTGCATGCACAATCCCACCTATTGGGTCAAGAATACCGCAACATCAGGAAAAACAAAGACGCCTGAATGATAGAATCCTGAGAGAAGGATGCCATATTCCACAACTACTGCTTGCTGATGTTTTCTGGGAATTAGCGGATAAAGAAGGTATACTCATTCCTGAATACAACTCAGGTGATGGATTGCATCTGAGTGTAGAAGGGTATAGAAGGATTGGTGAAATACTTTGGGAAAATGTGATTAGAAATCTGGTCTAGTGCAACTCCAACCAGATTCTCGTAGAGTTTATTACAAACTACGCACACCTGAGAAGGATTCAATTATTGAATGAGGTGGAGATTTGAAACGCGTTCTACCAATACTAGTAGTAACGTTGTTTCTCGCAGGTATTTTTATTGTACCTGCAGGAGTATCTATTACTCCGGCACGCTTGCAGGAAACAACTATACTTAATGATGTAACACTTGAACAAGATGCTGACCTTTCATGGCTTCCAGCTGATAAAACAATAAGAGTTGCAATCTATAATGAAACCAACTCTACTACACCGGATTATGCATCTGGAAATATGAATACGAATTATACAGTCATCTATAATCTGATGACTACTGAAGGATATCAGGTAAGTAGACTGACAGTCCAAGATATTCTAGACCATGATTTGATCACAGCAAATTTCGATGTCCTGATTCTTGCCGATAATTGTCCAAGAGAAAACATCTCAGATTATGTCAGAGAGTTTTGGCTAGGTGGCGGGGGAATTCTGAGCTTTGATAGCAGTGCAGGTTATCTCGGTTGGGCTGGAATACTTCCACGAGAGACTCTAGGAACAGATCATGGAAGGGATACTTATTGGTCATATCGAAACCAAAACCAAGCGAATATTTCTATTAGGCATCCTGTAACCAAATCATATGCGATGGGAGAGCAGTTGACAATTAATGAGGTTTCAAATTATGCTCAATATGATACGACTGCGTTAGTAGGAACATCAATTGCCTCGGATATTGTATATCTTGCAATGGATGAAGATAATTCTAACTGGTTCCAAGCTGTAGCGTTGGATCCAACAGATAAGGGTGGAAAGGTAGTTCACATAGGAGTTTCAATGGACCCTTGGGCATCAGATTGGGAAGATATGACGCTGGATGCGGTTGAATGGCTTTGCCCAAGACCTAAGGGTAGAATTCTTTTCGACCTTTCGCATATACCACATTATGGTATTGATTCTTGGGATACATCAGTCTGGAGTGATTATCACTACTCAAACTTGAGGGATTATTATGTGGGTCACTCATACACAGTTGATAAGCTGTATCCATCAGTCGCTGGGAATCTTACTCAAGTAAATCTAATGGAATATGATATGCTCATCTTTTGTGAGAGTTCATTAGAAATCACACTAGCTGAAATTAATGATGTGACCAATTGGATTAACACCGGCGGTAGCCTTCTTGCACTCAATGATGCTCCATACCAGCCCACTGCTCAGCAATATCTAAACAATCTCACTAGGCAAGTTGGATTCGAAATGAATACAACTGTCACAGGAAGTGCGGATATTACTCGGGCTCCCTATGGAACTCATCCGATGCATGAAGGTATTTCCACTATCAGAATGTATACCGTTGGTGCAATAAACATCTCAAGTAGTGTATTCTTCAATGTGGAAACACTGTATGAAGACGGTGCAGGCAATGTACTAATCGCAGCAAGTGAATATGGAGATGGCAGAGTAATCCTCGCCGCGGATAGAAGGTTCCTTACGAATGGCTATATTGCTGGTAATGCCAACACACAATTTGCTATCAATGCTGCAAATTGGCTCACTTCGGGAAATGTAGAAATCCTTCTATATACCAGTGAACCACTCAGCTCAAACTACTATAGAACA
>JARGGA010000555.1 GCA_029210805.1 Candidatus Thorarchaeota archaeon | reverse complement strand
AAGCCCAAAATGCAATGCTTCATCCTCTAGAATCAGTTCTCTATTATGTTCATGGATATTATGGCTCCACTGATAGCTGGAATCCTTTGGACAGTGAGTTATACGAAAGGGGTGTGTTGTTAAATTATGACCATGTTGAAAGATTCGACTACGCTGAATACTGGCTAGATGCATATCCCGATTGTGATATAGATGATGTTCATGCTCAATGTACTATATCTTCGTTTGCTTGGCGGCTTGCTGTGGATATCGAAAATGCAAACTATGACCCGGGGACACAAATCGACATTGTTGCACACAGTCTCGGAGGCATCATAGCAAGAGAGTTACTCAGAGTATATCGAAGTGAGCTGCAAAATGATCACAATATCGATTTCGGACGAATCATCACATTGGGAACACCACATGAGGGCACATACCTTGCTGATGGATCAATTCCCAGTAGTTTATTGGTCTTCCTCATATCTGTTTTTAATTGGGGTCAGAATTGGGATTCACCCCTTCTTGATTACCTATAGTGATATTGAAGAAAGATTGGTCTATGGAACCGATGTGTATAACCCTAATAGTGATGGCGATGCACTCTCAGATGGTACTGAGGTTGCATGGGGATACGACCCGCTTAATGCAAACAGTCCCATTGTTGCTTCTTCTCTTATAAATTCTGCAACAGTTGTTGGATTCAGTGTCACTGCATACGTGAATCATTACACCGCAATGGACTACGTTACATTCTATGCGCGATATCAGAATAGTCTGGGGCAATGGACCGGTTTTTACTATAAAGGGATAGACTACACACCTTCCAGTGGAAAGTACTCCCTGTATTGGAGTGTGTCTTCAGCATATGTTCGGATGGAGATCAAGGTATATGCATATAATAGTGGAAGTGTCTATCTAGGATACGATACACAATACTTCAAGCTGAATGGAGGAACTACTCCACCAATAGAATGATTCATACTAAGGAGTCAAAGTCAACGTGAAAGGAATTCGATCAAAGATAATCGGAGACATTTCTAAGTATATCATCATATACACCATTATTGCGATATGTATAGGTAGTATTGCTCGCCCCGTAGCAGAAATTCTTCCAATATGGGAGATTTCTGAACATCCTTACGTCGGTTCAGATGTTTCCTTTCGCGATGTGGTATTCATCAACAGAACCCATGGATGGGTGGTAGGAATTACCACTGAAGGGATTGGAGGCGGTGTAATACTTCATTCAAATGATAGTGGAATATCATGGCACGAACAATATCACGATCCGGAACAAAGATTCCAACAAATAGCAATAGTAGATTCTAAAACACTCTGGGTAACAGGTCTTGGAAAACTAGTCTATACAACCGATGGCGGAAAGCACTGGTATAACAGTACTACGATAGGTTCTGGGACATCGGGTCTCAGTAGCATCACTTTTAGCAATGTTTCACATGGATGGACTTCTACCAATGCAGACCTGTATAAAACCACAGATGCAGGTCAAAGCTGGGAAAACGTATCATCATGGATATTTGATGACACTGTAAAGGAGTTTTACATCCAAAATTCGAAGATTTGGGTTATCAGTTTCTATGGAATATACTATAGCAATGATTTTGGAGGCGAATGGAGCCAGCTATACACTCAGGGAGGCTGGTCGATGTCCTTTCTAGAAACTGGCGGAGCGTGGGCCGTAGGTTCTAGTATGCTTGCATCATCCTTTGACGGGTATACGTGGCAGACTCATGAATTACCGCGTCCTTCACCATTTGGTGGATATTATCCTCCATACTTTTCAGCTGTATCCTTCATAGATCAATTCAATGGTTGGCTTGGAAGCATTGAAACACCAATTGTCTATACACCGAATGGGGGATTAGATTGGTATGACCAGGGCGTAGAATTTGATACTGCTATTATGGGACTAGAATTCATCAATCAGACTCATGGATGGGCGGCTGGATCAAAAGGGGTGATTCTGAGAACCACTAGGGGTAATGAAATTGGCACTCGACTCTGGAAAGGCTTGACGGACTATGTCATACTCGCACCAATCGGAATAACAATCATAGGGGTTGTGACAGTTTTTATTCTTCGTAAACACCGTCGTCGAGGGAAACAATTACCACAGTCAAATGAACCGTCGAGTGCTATCGGTATCGAGTAAATGGTCTGT
>JARGGA010000554.1 GCA_029210805.1 Candidatus Thorarchaeota archaeon | reverse complement strand
TTCATGTTGTGATTGGCGGAGCATTTCCTTTTTGCAATACGATAGTTGTGTTATCAGACGAGGTTGCAGTTATTGATCCGGGTTGTAGATTTGAGGATCTCAGAAACTTCCTGAAGGTTCAGAACAAAGAGATTCGAGATATTGACTATGTTATCCTGAGTCACATTCATCCGGACCATATTACACACGCGGTCAAAATCCAGCGTCTATCAAAATGCAGAATTGTTGCGAACGAGATTACGGCACCATTATTTGACGACAAAGAGAAGATGAAGAATTTTCTTGGATTTCATCCAGAACACAAGGTGCGACCATTCTGGGAAAAGCTGGTAAATGAAAAGATGTTTGGATGCCTTGATGAAGGCCATGTGGATATTTCCCTGCGAGATGCAACGGAATTATCAGTCGGAGATGTGACTCTAAGGACATTCTACACACCAGGACATCTCCCTGACCACATGTGTATCGTATTTCCTGAATCAGACCTTATTTTTGGAGCGGATATCGATTGCACGGAATTCGGCCCATACTACGGGCATCCGAATTCCTCAATACCTGAGTTTAGAGAGTCAATTCATCTCCTGAAATCTATGGAATTCGAAGGTCTTATCTCAGGACATCTGAAAGCCCCTCTTGTTTCGGAGTACATATCAGCACTCAAATCATACGAGCTTCAGATAGATATGAGGGAGGATTTTGTTTTATTGGCTATTTCTGGGGGAGCTGGAGTAATTGATGAAATCACCAAGAACCCCATCATCTATAGATCACTTTCCAACCTTGTTTTTCTTCAGTTTGAGAAATGGATGATTGAACATCATGTCAGTTCCTTATTGGCGAAGGAACTCATCAGATGCGATGGAGATAGGTTCGTGCCCACTCAAACATAGAAACTAGCACGAATTCTCATTCTATCTCTGGTATTTTCTGTTTTCTTCTCCGTCGACTTCTGAAAATGAATCCTCCAATAGTTATGACTACCATGACAATCCCAGCACCGAATATCGAAAGTAGAAGTACAATGGGTATCCTAATTTGGAGAAGTTCCCCCAAGCTTGTTCCTGTAGAGGTTCTCAAAATGATTCCCCAAGTGCCAGTCGCCCAACCATGTGTAGAGTTTATCATGTCCAAAGACATTATGCGTTCAATCCCACTACCAGCAACTTTCTGTTGATACCAATCAATACCGCCATTGTTGGTATATGCTATCTGGGTTTCCAAACCTGCAATCCATCCCTGATTTGCATCGAGAAAAAGAATGTCAGTGAAGTAAGGAGGATCTACTAGACTTCCTGATGGTGATCTTGGCAAAGGAAGATCATTCCATGATTCACCATCCACATAATGAGCTAGCATACCATCGGCAACCGCCCAAGCTTCTCTATTACTTACAAATGAAAATGCCCAACCTCCTTTGTTGAATCGCTGTAGCCATGTTTCGCCTCCATTAGTAGAGTGATAGATACCGTAATAACCTATACACCAAACCTCAGAATCGGATATGAAATGAAACATTCTAGGCCTGTCCTCATCGAATGGCCATGAGGGACCAGATTCCCAATTCATTCCACCGTTTGTAGTAGCAAAAATAGATCCATCTGCAGCAGTCCAACCATATGTATTATTGAAGAATTCCACAGTGCTAATTGTCGAATCTGTTGAAAGCGCATCTATGGACAAATAATTCCAAGTAGAACCAGCATTGAATGTGTAAAAGAGTCCACCATCTCCAGTTGTCCACAGTGTATTCTGATCAATAACTTCAATATGTCGGAAAGACTGTGTTTCGTTGTATAGCTGCAGATTCCAAGTAACTCCTCCATCATTCGTATGTAGGATAATCCCACCTTTTATCCCGGTACCGTTCTCTCCAACAATCCAACCATGTGTTTCATTGATGAATGAGATATCCCTAAAGACTGCGTAGCTACTGGAATAATCGTGTTCAATAGAGTCCCATACAACCCCCTCTTGCATTGAATTAAAAGAAGGTTCAGAGTGACTTATTGCTTCAGCGGTCCCAACTACCCCTAATGGTCCCAAGAATATCAGAATAAAAATGACATTGATTATTACAATTCGTCTTATTTCGTTCATTTATTCCAACTCAATTACTGATTTATTTTTGCATATCTTGCTAGGGGGGCTGAACCCCCCTAACGTGTTTTT
>JARGGA010000553.1 GCA_029210805.1 Candidatus Thorarchaeota archaeon | reverse complement strand
AAGGAGAACTACCACACTGGTCGTATGCCCGTCAATTGTGATGGAGGTCTAAAGAGCAAAGGTCACCCACTTGGTGCTACTGGAGTTTCCATGACCTACGAAGTTATGAAACAGATGCGAGGAGAAGCTGAGCAACCTTCCCGCCAAATCAAAGATGTGAAACACGGGTTTGTGCACAACGTTGGACAATCTGGACAATTTGTCAACTGCTTCATATACGAGAGGGGATGGTCATAATGGCTGAACATAATGAACTCTACCTTGGATATGCAACTGATAAGGCTGTAACGCCCTTTATGCAGAAGTTCTTGGAAGCACTTGATGAAGAAAAACTCATGATGAGCAAATGCACATCTTGTGGAACTGAATTCTTACCACCGCGACAGCATTGTCAGAAATGTCTTAGTCAATGCGATTTGGCTGAATTCACAGAAACAGAAGCGAAAATAAGGTCTTTTGTTATCGTCGATTTTGCTCCTGAAAGTTTGTCTTCAAAGGCTCCATATGTTGTTGCTATAGGTGAATTTCCATCTGGTAAACGCCTAACCGCTCATATCACTAATCTGATGAGTATGCCTGAAGTAGGAATGACTCTAAAGTTGGGTTATGAGCACATTGATGACAAAAAGCTCACATACAAGTGGCTTGTATAGTATCAGTTAGAGGGTTAGCAAGCCCTCTTTCTTCTCTTTTTCTTTTTCTGGTAAGCGGGAATACTCCAATACAGAAGCCATCTTTGAAATCTTGGCAACTGATTTGAGTGTGTTTAGGTATACTCTTGAAGCTTGCTTGGGATCTGTCACTTCCAGCTCTTGCAGAGCAGTATCAATTATCTCCAAAGCATCATCAATTCTTCTCTTTCCAGTATTTCGACGATAATCTGAGAAAACAACATAATCTGTATCAGGGTTTCGCAAAGCTCGAATCAAGATGCCCTCCTCTGTCACGTTCGTCCTCATTTCATACGAACTAAGCAAAGAGTTCCTCATTGCGGTTAGGGATTCTACTAGAACTTTGTTATTGGCGACCTGTTGCATTCTCCTCTCTTCTCCGATTTATCGTCGGCGGGCATTCTAGCAACGTGCAAACGAGTAAATAAACTTAGAGGATTATTGTGGGAGTATGCCATAATTTCAAGCAGAGGCTTCCAGAATACGTGCCCACTGCTTCACTAATGACACGGACTTCATTGTCTTGGTGTATATCTCCGAAGGTGCCTGGTCATCTCCTTCTTCTAGGAGGAGAAGCGCATAATCGATGATTTCTAGGACATCTCTTAGTCGACGTAATCCTTCATTTCTTCGATAATCCGAAAAAACAAAGTAATCCGGTCCTTTTGTAGACCAGGCTTCAGCAAATAACGCCTCTTCTAATAGGGAACTGCCAAATTCATACGAGTTTTGGAGGGACTGTCTCATTGCAAGTAGCGACTCTCTACAAACCTCTCTTAGCATTCCTTGGCTCATATTTCATCCCCATTATTTTTTGTGCAACAATAATAGTAGCAATTGCACCTGATAATGATGTCGTTTTAGATAGGCGCTCGCCTGAGAATGCTTATTTAGAGGGAGTGTGCGATTTCGCCTGTCACGGAGGAGTATGTGATGTCTGAAGAGATAGTACTCTATGAAACAATTGGTGGCGTTGCCAAGATTACAATCAATCGACCAAGTAAATACAACGCTTTGAACACCTCGGTTGTCACAAAACTTACCGAGCTAATGACCAAGGCAGAGAACGATTCAAACATCAGAGTTGTCGTTCTTACAGGCGCTGGGGACAAAGCCTTCGCTGCAGGTGCTGACATTTCGGAATTCAGTGGCAAGGACTCGAAATCAGTTAGGCCACTAGCTGAGAACGGGCAGAATTTATGCGTGTATATGGAGTCCATGGGTAAGCCAGTTATTGCTGCGATAAACGGGTATGCCTTAGGAGGCGGATGCGAGATTGCAATGGCTTGTGATTTCAGGTATGCTTCATCAAATGCTAAATTTGGTCAGCCTGAGATAAACCTGGGAATCATTCCCGGATTCGGTGGTACGGTTCGATTACCTCGCTTGGTTGGTCTTGGCATCGCTAAGGAGCTTGTCTGTAGTGGAGAGAACATCAATGCAGATGAAGCTCTGCGCATCGGATTGGTCAACAAGGTTTTCGATAGTGTTGAAGATCTTAATG
>JARGGA010000552.1 GCA_029210805.1 Candidatus Thorarchaeota archaeon | reverse complement strand
TTTCTGGGCGCACTTCACTCTGGTGTCCAAGATTGTGCAATTTACAATGAACGGTATTCAGTGATGTATCAGATATTGCGGAAGGAGAACCAAGAGAGAATCAAAAATACAAAATCTATCAGTTCTTTGCGAAGGATCCGGAAGGAAGGGTATTAGAGTTTCAAGTATTCCTGCATCCAACCGAACCCATCTAAAAGGCTTGTAATAGGATATGTTGACCTATTGGTTTGTATACGGTAACTATAACGCGACTAATGTCGTTTGATCGTTATTCCATCCCAATTTCTTTGCCGTTTGGAAAGCTGTGCTTGCTTCCTTGTAGTTTTCGATAATCCACAACACAAGACGATACTGGTTCCATAAATCAGCGTCCTCAGGTTCTGCCTTGACCATTTTCTTAAGTTTTTTCTCAATCTTTTTGTATTTCTTGATTTCCTGAGTACGCGTCTTCTTTATTTCTTTCAGAAAACCAAAAATGTACTCGGGGGGCCGACTGAACTGAAAATCAAGAAAGTCTTTTGGACGGTCTTTCAGAAAGGCATTCAATGCGGCACTAGGTGTATCAGACGCTTTCCAGAACTCGCCTTGGACAAGCTGTGCCTCGTATCCTTCCTGCAAGAACATCAATAATTCGTGGAAGTTCTTGGTCATGGGATGATCATTCCCGTAATACTGTAAACATGCGTTCCACTCGCAGTAAACCAATCTATTTCCAATGTCGTATGTAATTTTAGGAGATGGGCTGATTTTTTTCAAATCAGCAATTAGTGATTTTACAGTATACATATTCCTTTTGGCCAAGCTCACCTCTAGTTCACCCCAGCAGATTCATACATAGTACGGTCACAAATAAATCATTACAGGATGGGCTACCACGTAAGATGTTGGTCCCGACGGACTTCGTCAGACGACTTACGTGGGCTACCTGTTTGATGATATGGAAGGGGGACTATTCTCATTACTGCATTAACTACGCGTGTGTCAAATAGCATGTAGAAATAGCCTCCTATCACGTCAGTAGCATCGACAATTATGCTTGGTTTATCGCCCCGACGAACGAGATATAAATCAAGACGCGAGTGGGTTGATTTTGCCTTCAATGTGAAGCTGTAGTATTCAGATACGAATCCCAACCCCACGATACAACCTATTCCATAGAATCCACATAATATGATATCAAAGATGAATTGGCCAAATACATCCTGTAAAGCAGTGTATGAAACGATGGCATTCGCGATTGCAGGGAGTATGGTCCAAAGGAGCACAATCCAGACTAGTCGGCGTGATATGAATAGCTCGGTTTCCTCATCATTTGCCGTATCTTTTGTCAGGAGCATATAGATTCCAAGACCAATAGCCACTGATGCGAGACTCGTAAAAACAAGAACGATTCTTGCAACATCGGACCCCATAAGGGTCAGAAAGTACTGGTCCACCAATGAAACCTGAAGGGAGAGGAAACTTGGATCAGTAAGAGCACTACCAAGCACCCATATCAACGTTGCAAGGCCACTGAGAGCGAGCATCAGAATTGGCCAAAATACCATCCAAGGATCTACACGTTATTCCCATAATTCAATTGCATTACGATTTTCTTCACCCAAACCTTTCCACATATAATAATTCGCGCGAATGAATAAAAAGCATTGCTGAAGATATCAGAAAAGAAGACTCCACTCCATCCATTGTGGGAGTGGCAAAAAGACGCGAATGTACACGAGTATTCCAAGTATGAGAAGCGATAGAAAAACAACACCCCAATCTCGTTTTCGAAAGGCAAGTGTTTCCATGTAGGTTCGCTTTTCAGATGCACCAAATCCTCGTGACTCCATGCTCTCAGCAATAGAAAGAGCTCGCCGAATTGACACGATAATTAGTGGAACAATAATAGGCACAATATTGCGGATTCGTTTCAGGATATTCCCTTTGTCAAGCTCTATTCCCCTAGCACGCTGAGCATCCATAATCGCATACGCTTCCTGACCCAATGTTGGCACATATCTCATAGCCATGCTCATTGCGAATGCAAATTCGAATTTCACACGCATCTGAATCAGTGCTTGAGATAATTCATCAGGATGCACTGTGAGGAAGAATAGTGAGAAGGATGCCATTAATGCAACAAGTCGTAGAGATAATCCAATAGAATATGAGAAAGGCGCTGGAACCGTAGAGAGTAAAGTAT
>JARGGA010000551.1 GCA_029210805.1 Candidatus Thorarchaeota archaeon | reverse complement strand
TCCAGGTTTGTCCGGGTTTTTAGCAGCTGTTACCAACCCTCCACATGGGACTTGAAAATCAATATCAACCAAATCTCGATTGAACTGACCTCTTCCTCCCTTCAATATTCAACACCTATGTGTACCTCAATAAACCTATTTTGGATTTCAAAATTATTCAGGAACTTGGAAATTTAATCTCGCTGTCTAAGGTCAGTTGCCCTTTGAAAAGCATCTTTGGCTTCATCATCTGTTCCGGCCCGTGCGAGAACTTTGCTAAATAGGTCCAAATAATCTGGAAAACCATGCTCCACTAAATGTCTAAGCGTTTCTTCTGAGTTTTTAACGACTATGAATCAAAGCCAATAATTTAGATGGCCAATGAACTAACATTCACTGACATAACAAATGTGTTGTATTGAGAGAAGACACTCATTATGAAGTATACAATTTCTCCTTCATTCTCAACGAAATCCGGATGTACATATGACCCATAGAGCGAAGGATACTCATCTGCGTCCACAATAGTATGTGGTTCACTCCATGGACCCCAGAGATGGTCTGAAGTTCGCATGACAATTGAGAACGCTTCGTTGTCGGTGTAGAATGCCGTCCACTTACTCAGATAATCATTCCACATAACTGAAACCTCCCCAACTGGAGATGAGAATGTGGGTGAAGCATCAGAAACTTCGCTGCTCCAGGTAATCTCGTCTGATGAGGAGATATCAGAGAAGTATCCATACGCCGAAATATTGAGAATCTGTGATGGTTCTACTCTACTTAGATAACATGAGCCAAAACGTCCTGCTGGTGTACTCAGCAAATACAGATAGTCATCGGATTCGCTAAATGGTTGTACCGCCCCAAAGAGAACAAAGTTGCCATCTCCATCCCACGAAATGTTTGTCATCTTGGAAAAGGTCTGCCCATTATCCACTGATACTGCAACAGATGCATTATTGCAAGTCCATACTCCTCCCGTAATCGACCAATGCCGAACAGACATGTAGTAGACATAGAGATTGCCATTCAGACTCACTGCTGTAGTTGGAATGCATGTCATCTCAACATTATCGACCTTAAGACTTGAAATCAGCTCTTTTGCAAATGGCGTTCCTGGTTCCAAAATCCAAGAATCAATTGTGATACCGTCAGAAGGATCTGTGTCTTCTGATATGGCCATGGTATTGCTTCTCCAATTTCCAGTCATCGACGTTGTTGATGAGAATGTGTCACCAAATAGGAGGCAATACTGGCCATTGTGTTTCACGATAATACCCAGGTCAGTTCCGCCAACTCCATACACTGTTGAATCGCTGATAGCGTCTTGACCAGTGAGTTTACCATGCATCTGATGGGACAGATTTGATTCAATGCTTGGATTGAAGAAAGGCCAAGCAAGCCAGAGAAGAAGAATGATGATTATCACTAAGCAAAGACCACAAGTACCTCTCTTCTTAGCCATGAGAAATTCCCCGCTTTACTAGTAGATAGGATGCTCTTATCTTCTTCGCCATTGCTACAGTCGCTGCATTTAGATATATCAGAAGCAAGAGAAGTCAACATGAACAATATCGTGTGGCCCTCTCGTTTGTATGAATTTCTTTCATTCATTCAAAAGAGTGATCTTGAGAAGATAATTCTTGATTGTGGTGCAGGAGGGTCTCGCCCCCCGCTTGCTTTGTTTCATGAATGGGGATATGAGTGTCATGGGATTGATATATCACAGACTGCAATTGATTCCGCGATTTCATTTGCATCAGAACACGGCTTGTCGCTTAACTTGAAGCTAGGGGATATGAGAGATCTCGCCTATGAAGATGAAACCTTTAGCTTCGTCTATACTCAGAATAGCATCTGTCATCTGAAAAAAGAAGACCAGAAGAAAGCAATAGATGAAATGCTTCATGTGCTCACTCCAGAGGGGATTCTGTATGCTGATTTTATGTCGACTGAAAGTTCATACTGTGGACTAGCAGATCTTGGAAAGGATATTGGACAGAATGAGTATCACTACGTTGATGAAGATGGAGAGGACGTTCTGCATGTCTTCTTTGATGATGATGAAGCGGATACATTCTTTGAAAATGCTGAGATTATACACAAGCTCAAGATGACAAGGGCTCTGAAAATTCCACGAAATTCTGTAGATGTATGGCACTTCTACTATGCGAAGAAATGAGTATGGACGATGTATGACTCGGTAGTCGTTCTAAAACTAGAT
>JARGGA010000550.1 GCA_029210805.1 Candidatus Thorarchaeota archaeon | reverse complement strand
GATCCAACCACAAATCTCAGGGTATCCATATTGAGCATAGGCATTACCCATTAGCATCAAGAATTCTTTACGCAGCGCATTTGATCTCAAATGAAAATCCTCGGTATGTATTTGACACCGAATGCATTTAAGTATTTCAGAATTCCGAAATTATGAAATTGCCAATTCGATGGAGAGAGATGCTTCTTATCTTTCCCTATAGTTAGCCTGAAATAGAGGTTTTCAACACTGATATTCCGCTATTACTCTAAGAAGGATTGAGAATAGGAAAATGGGACCTTTAGAACTAGTTATCATTCTAGGTGTAACCTTCTTCCTTTTTCGAATTTGGATTGTAGAATTCAAATTGGTCGATGAACTTGAATTTCGACGAAGATATTTCAGTCGATTCTTCTCATACTGCACCGCTCTCGCTCTTGCATTTGGTCTTCTTCTCTATCCGCTAAATATCATAGTAATGGTTGCATTTCCGATTTTAGTTGTGACTTCTGTCTGGGATCTCAACTTTTATCGCAAGTTTAATTCCCAGACATATTGGAAAAAGAATAGGAACTGGTTACCTATTGAACGAACTACTCTTCATCCTCCTGTAGTGATACTTGCAATCCTGATGATTCTCAACGGAGCCAGAAACTATATCGAACCTCCTAATCTTGTTTCAATGGTAGCAAGTGTTGCTATTCTATTTTTACCATTCTTTCTTCTTGACATTCGTTGGACGAAGAGATACAAGTGGCCAGAGGCCCTAATTGTGATTGGACTTATGTTAACTTCTGGAATGTCTTTGCTCTTGGCTGAAGCGATATTATGGGGTGTTCCTATTTGGTGAAAGAATTAGAATCATCATTTAAGTCATTCTGGGCCTATCTTAGAGGATCTCGTACATTTCTGTTTGGATTTGGTTTCAGTCTGCTCTCTTATCTTGCTGTAGTGATACTGTTTGCTTTCTACTTGACTCAGGGAGTATTGGCTGATACAATTTTCAATATGGACTTTCAGGTCTTCTTTGATTAATGAACAATGTTTCGAAACTCTACTGGAGATATCTATACTGTTGCTCCAAATGAATTGCCATTCAGATACCTTCCTTCGTTTGCCGCAGTCATGGCAATTTTCTCGTTTATCCCTCTCCTACCACTATACCTGATTAATATCCCCTTCATGTTGGCTATTAACTTCGGAATTGTGTTTCTCGTATTCTCAATTAGTCAGCAATTAGGAGTAACAACTTCCACAAAGAACTTCGAGAAAACGCTCGCAATTCTTTTCATCACTCCTCCTCATATCCTCAATCTCGTTTTAGGACAAATAACACATTTAGCAATATTTCTCGTTCTTACGGCGTTATATTTACTTCAGACTGATGAGAATGGCTCTGTTCGTAGATTCTTCTGGATTGGAGCACTGATAGGTATTGCAGCAATCATCAAACCATTCTTTATTGTTCTCTATGCCTTTCTAATTCCTATTACATTCACAGAGGGATTTAGTCTTAACATTCCGCTAAGACCTATCTTTGGATCCGCATTAAGATTCCTAATCACAATGATACCAAACCTACTATATTTCCTTGTATTTCCGAATGCGGTTGATGGATTTATTCAGGCGAATTTCTCTGGTGGATTGCCCTATCAACACAGTACAAGTATCAAGCAACTATTGGTTGATATTCTAAGCCTAGGGGATTACACTTTCATTGTTTTGATGATCATGTTGGTTATTGGAAGTTTCATATTCATAACAAGTTACTACAGATTTGTTAGAACGCCTGCATCCGAGAAGAATTATCTCCATCACTTCACTGACGTGATATTCCTATTCCTCATGGTGTACGCTGAATCTTGGTTTCTATTCATAGCAGTACTGTATGCGTTTCTTGCTCCATCTCTGCTTCAGCTTTACAGCACTTGCGAATCTAATGAGAGTGATACTCGCCGTATCGATTTCCTATGGTCCGGTTCGAACAATATTCTCGCATTCTTCTCAATCGGGATTGTCTTAGATTTCTTGGTCTTGGGCTTTGACCCCATAAATCTGATATGGATAGCTATACTCTATATCTTATATCAAAGAGAATATTGTATGAATATTAGGAACCCATGATAAGTTCATGTATCCTCTTTGCTGCCTTCCTTTCATCAGCAACAGCATGAACTACTTCATACTGTACTTCGTTCAAATATGCAATTGGCTCAGTTAATGGTTTG
>JARGGA010000549.1 GCA_029210805.1 Candidatus Thorarchaeota archaeon | reverse complement strand
AGGGTTGTAACGAAAACAAGCCCACGCACCCGCCTTGAATAGGTCCACAGGTCTTTCTAATATGCGTTCCGTTGGGGCTGGCTCTGTGTGAAAAGTCCGCAGCCATGAGTGGGTATGGGTAGAAAAAGGGATAATGAGCTTAGGATTCATTCACGTATGGTGTGAATAGCTCCAATCATTACCCTTTCATTGGCTTTTGAAACAGCACCTCTACTATCGATAGACTAAATAGTAGGATCAATAATCACTTCAAGTCATATCTCCTGACATTTGTGAGATGGTGTGGTTTGAAGAGAGAGGGGCATGGAGATTTGAAATTCTCTAAGACCGCTGCAATAATAATATCTTGTTTCTTTATCTGCTCAGTCCTAGTTTCAAATGCAAGTGCGGAATCCGGCATTCTTTGGACGTTTGAAACAAATAGACCAGTGACTGCTCAGCCTATTGTCGCAGACATCAATAATGACTCACACCTTGAAGTCGTCATTTGCAGTAAAGATGGCAATGTTTCTGTCCTTGATGCATTGGATGGGTCCATAATCTGGCAATTCTATACAGGTGTTTCTATCGTTTCAGCTCCTGCATTAGATGATGTGGATGAAGATGGTAAGAATGAAATTATCATTTCAGGTCAAGCCTATGTAGAAGACATCTCGAATGATTTGAATAGAACATATGTGCTCAATTGCGAGGATGGAACAGTCGTGTGGGCATGTGGGTATGGTTCAGCATTCAGTCCTATTGTGGCAAATCTTAACGATGATAATCACCTCGAAGTAATTCTTGATGAAGGCACAGTGCTATGCGGCTACAATGGAACGTATTTAATGAGCCTCGATTCAAATTCCTCTCATGCTATAGGCAACATTGATGAGGATGACAATTTCGAAGTTGTCCAAAGAGCCTCCGGGGGAAATCTTACAGCTCTCCATGGTGAGAACGGCACCGTAATCTGGACAACTATCGTTGGGCAGATTCAAGGATGGGATACGGGTTGGTACCTCCAAATTGGCAATATCGATAATGATGCAGGATTAGAGGTGGTTAGTGCCGCCTTTGGCTACATCTATGCACTTAACTGTGAAGACGGAACTCCAGTTTGGTCACAATCATACCAGATATCTCTCACCACTACGCCTGTTTTTGGAAACCTTGATGGGGACAGTACCATCGAGATTGTGGTTTCTGCTGCTGATGGCAATATATATGTCTTGAACGGAGAAGATGGTTCTTTGGCCTGGAAATACAAACGAGAGGGTAGTTGCACGAGCCCTCCTGCATTGCTTGATATCAATGGTGATTCAATCCTGGATGTACTTGTTGGCAGTGGTAGTGACTCTATATTATATGGTTTCGACGGTAAAGATGGAGCGCTTCTCTATTCCTTCATGGCCCCCCAAACCTCTACCTCTCAAAGTACTGTGTATTATTATACCCCCAATGAAGACTATGTTACGTCTCCTGGACTTGGTGATGTGGACAGCGATGGTGATGTTGATGCAGTAGTTGGTACTTATGCTTGCAAAATATATGCTTTGGATCTCTCTGGAGCAAGTCGCCTCGTTGGACCGTTCCAGAGCTTAATCCAATATGGTCCTGCATTGGTCTTCCTAGGTCTGATTGGTGTCGTTCTTGTCAATATGCAGATAAGGAAAAGGAAAGCCAAAAAACAGGGGTTTGTTCGGTGAATAGATTGGACTCCCTCATCAGAAGATTGAACTTGAGCACGAGGATGGCAAGAGCGATCTTATGGGGGTCAACTCTTCTCCTACCTTCACTATGGATAATTGACGTAAGGTTCGGAATTAATCAGGTTATAGCATCCCTCTGGCTCGTGACTTTCGGTGGATACTTTGATTGTTTCTTCCTTTTCTTTAGGTATCTTGAAGGTGTGGTTTACACACTTCCATCTTACATAATGATTGGGTACATTGTGTTGACATCTCCTTTGATTCTATCTGCAGCAGTTCTGGAGCTTTTCGCTGAAGGCTATGGTCAACCTAAGATTTCTAGATTCTTCGTGCTCCTTACCCCTGTGGGTTATCCTCTCCTATCACTCATGGTCTGGACGTCTGGGATCTATACTCTATATTTGCCGATACCGGCCGCATCTGTTATTCAATACATTCGTTACAGGCAGTTGTGTCTTGTATACGAATCCAAGAAACTGATACCTCAAATAGTTGCAGTTCCGACTGAGATTCCTGTGGAGGTC
>JARGGA010000548.1 GCA_029210805.1 Candidatus Thorarchaeota archaeon | reverse complement strand
CGGTGTTGGCTTGCAACTTGGTAAAGACTTGGTCTTGAATCCTGTTGATGCTGAATCTATTCCAAGAACAGAGTATGTTCCCCAGCTCTTGAGAGCATTGGAATCTCTGGCTGATATGTCATTGACAAGTGCCGCAGAATTAGAGATTGCATTGGGTCGTGCTGTAGCCCTGAACAACCAAACAGTTGCAGATGTCAGGATTGACCCAGACCCTCAGCTAACGAGTGAGGAAGCTCCACAATCATATGAACGGGCTGGGAAAGTTTCACAACAGGGCCTAGAGGCTCTGAAGCGTCTGCATCAGGGGTCTGGCGCACGCGCATTCTACGGTACTCAAACCGCCCCAGTTGCAGAAATTGCGAAACTGCCCCTGAGTATTGTAAGCATCGCCTTAGGCTCATCGCCAATGGACATTTTCGCCTTCGATATAATGATGATGAAACTAGCTGGGCTTAAAGCTGATAAGGATTTAGTGATACTCATCGATGATTCTGATAACCTGCGGACGTCAAATAAGAAACATGCGAAACGAGAGTTATGGACAGCTTCTCTGATTAAGAGCCTCTCGAAAGTTGCTTCTATTGTAGTAAGCATTGACCAACCTCATATGCTTTCGACTGGTGTAAAGAACTCACTAAGTTCCTGTATCTCGTTCAGATTACGGGATGAGCAGGACATAGCTGCAGTATCTTCTCGCTTAGCTCTCAGTGTAATAGGTACTGGTCTTCATAGTAAGGCACGATGGTCTGCAAGGGAGTCATCTTTCCTGCGAACAATGAAAGATGGGATTGCTTTACTTGTTCACAACGAGGTCGAAACAGCTCAGCCGGTTAAACTTGACAATTATCCAGAATTATTATCTCTCTCCTTAGAGGAATTGAATTCCCGAACTTCAAACATTTCTGTTGCAAAAAGTCCAAGTCCTGATGAAAGGAACGTCCCTATCTTGCGGCCCGTTTCCGAAACCGGTGATAATCTCGAATTGAGGGTTCTGAGACTCCTCGAAAGATACGAGCCTCTCACAGAAGAAGCTATGCGGAGGTTTATTCAGGGATCTGGTTCTGATGGTGATGTTGAGGGTGTTCTGATACGTCTGAAGGAAGCGAGTCTGATACTTGAAGGACACGAGGCTCACTCTGGCGTTTCATACAAGAACTACCGCTTGACAATGAAGGGTACCCTGGCACTGAGACAAACAAATAGAGAGGTGACTGCTGAAGCATGAGCACGTCTCTAGGAATTTCCGAAATGGTTTACAAGCTCATAGAGCATACAGGAATGGAACCCAGAGGAATTCAACGCGATGCTATCGAAGAAGGTCTACTTCAAGGAAACAGTATACTTGTCTGTAGTCCTACAGGGTCCGGAAAAACACTGATTGGAGAAATGGCACTGCTTCGTGCCATTGCATCAGGCGACCGGGGTCTCTACATTGTGCCACTGAGAGCTTTGGCAACTCAAGTATATGATATCTTGAAATCAAGGTATAAATCAAAAAACATCACTATTGGACTAAGCACGGGCGACATCCAAACCGATGATTCCGAGCTTGAGAACTATGATATTCTAGTTTCAACTTATGAAAGGGCAGATTCTCTCTTGCGCCATAAATCCGCATGGATGAACGAACTGGGAACGATAGTAGTGGATGAGATTCAATCCATATCCGATTCCACTAGGGGCGCCAGACTGGAATCAGTGCTAATTCGATTGAGACGACTAATTGAGAATCTTCAGATTGTAGGTCTCTCAGCTACAATTGGGATGCCTGACCAGCTCGCAGATTGGCTTGGATGTAAATTGGTAGAATCATTAGAACGTCCAGTCCCATTACTCTGTTCAGTTGTGTCCAGACCGAATCGAGATGAGGCTGTAAGACAATACGTCATGACAACCGTACAACGCAATGGCCAGGTCATTGTATTTCAGAGAACCAGACGTGAGGCAGAGGCAGAAGCAAAGAGGCTCTCATCATTTGTTGGAAAGCAAATGACCTCCGAAGAGAGAAGTCAGATGCAATCTGAACTGGAATCGGTAGCACATTGGGATGCAAATATCCCAAAGGATTTGAGAATTCTTCTTCATGATGGAATCGCCTATCATCATGCTGGAATGGGATTACCTGCAAGACGCCTTGTGGAGGAATTCTTCAAGCAGGGTCGTATTCGGGCAATCTGTGCAACAACAACACTCGCCTCGGGAATGGACTTGCCTGCAAG
>JARGGA010000546.1 GCA_029210805.1 Candidatus Thorarchaeota archaeon | reverse complement strand
AACCGGGATTGGCATGAATGATAGGTTATTGTACATGGAGGTAAAAGATGAATGGCGAAAGCTGACCAAACTAGAATCGATGAACACATTGCAGAAGGAGTATTGACCATCTCTGAAATTATAACAGAGCTTGGTGAAATGGGAATCATTCCATTTGAAACACATTCAGGACTCGATCATAACAGTATATCTGCGGATTCAATGTGGCGTCCAAAGATGGGGATCACTGCGAGTTCAAATGAAGAGTGTCATTATCTATTTACCATTGCAGCAATGGCTGGATGGGCTGCAGAATATGACATTCAAGGACGTGGTGTTGTTTTGAAGCGTACTGCAAATGATACTGATGAAACACTTGGCTCTTGGGCCCTTTTGCTAAATTCCGCAAGAATTGTTTTGGGTGAAATCGGTTCAACAAGTGGCTAAATACTAAGTATGGCGCGTATTGTTTTCGAAAAATAGAGAAACCATATCGTTATATAATGGCAAAAAGTCAATCGAATTTTGCAGAGACACGGGTCTGCTTCGTCCGCCGGGAGGACACTTGGTTGCAGAGAAACGACATTGACACATCTGAAAAGGCCCTACGAGACAATATCATCGATAATGCCATGGAACAAAATTTGCGTACTAGACTCTCAACTTTTCCAAATGACTCACACTCTTGGTTTGTACTTGGATGCCACTTGAGGCGATGTGGCAAATTAACTGATGCTGAGAGAGCTTTGAGGCGCGCTGTTACATTGAATCCTGCTCCTCTCATGTTCTGGGCTGAGCTTGCAGCGGTTTTGAATGGACTCGGTCATGATGTAGTAGATCCTGAGATTCTTCAAGGCCTTGGAGTTGAACGACCTGACTTCGATCCTTCCGCTTCATTGATGCATAGTCTTGGAGCATCTAAAGATAATGACAGTTTGCGAAAATCCGAAGCTATTCCCAGAATCAACTCTCATCAAAGTGCACCATGCGTCTCATGCCCCGATTATACATATTATGGATGTAGACGCCAAGATGCTTGTGCAGATTTGATCCGGTGGCGAACTGGAATGAAGTAGCACCTAGTAATTAGACCCCTCTTTACCGTCATATTCGCTTACATTTATGGTTTCATCATTTTCATCTATTATCTCAATTAACGAGTCATCCCCTTGTTCCCGGATGACAAATCTCTCGAGATCAGCTGCCTTCGGAATCTGGTACGAGAAGCCTTTGTAGATTAGTGTTGAACCTAGAAGTGCAATCATTGCAACTAGTATGAATGTTGCAGCAAGGCCATAGAGTGGAACAAATCCTCCAAAGAACCAGATTAATGGTATTGCAACAATGATAGCTAATGTTGGTTTGAGGGAATACATACTATTTCTGATTCTGTTTGGAATTACATCAATCATGACTCTTTGAGTAAGGATATTGGCAAAAGCCGCAAAGAAATCCGTTAATGTGAATATCACAAGTAGGATTACCATGGGAATTACCGAAACAAGAGGCATTTCGATAATGGGAACATTTGTGAATGGAAAATAAAGTGCTGCAATCTCAACTACTCCGGTAGGTGCTGGAAAGATCAGGAGGTTGAGCGCTAGCAAGATGAAGAATACAAAACCAATTCCTTGGAGTAATTTGAAGCGTGGTATCCACGTTTTTGGGTCAAATCTCTTTGACCAAATTCCACCTCGTTCTTGAGCAACGACCAAAGGAACGAAGTTGATTGTTCTATATGCGGCTACAGCTACATCTGTAATCAAATATGAGAAATATAGAGGAAATAGGAGTAATTGCCACCAGAGGGTTCCGGTTGCAAAAATGATTACATCGCCAATGATAAAGAATGTAATGAACGGGTGTGACCAAAGAAATTCAAATCCATCCCTTAGAATTTGAAAATACCCTCCCGATTGAATACGTTGTTCTTTTCTAATGGCTTCGGCTTCAGGAAAATCTTTCATTGTGGCGATGATAACAATCACAAGAATGAGACTGGCAACCGTCTGAATCGTAAACACCCATGTTCTTCCATAGAGTAAAGCAAGCCAAGCCCCAGGTAAGAGTACTACTGTGGATACTATCTGGAATAACATTCCCATTCTTCCTAACATCACACCATACATCTTCCGGTCCTTATCATGCGGCATTGCTACTCGATAGTTATTGTCAAACCACGCTTCCCACGCCCCACTTTCTTGAGACCTACCTAAGCCCATCGCGGCATAAATAAGTACGAAG
>JARGGA010000547.1 GCA_029210805.1 Candidatus Thorarchaeota archaeon | reverse complement strand
GGGGAATTCAAGGATTTCTAATTCTTATCCTGGGATGGCTCGGCCTTCAGGTTTCTTTTGGAATCAAGGAAATGTCCCCACCCTCTTTCTCTTGGGCTATGTATCTAAACATTGCAATGATTGTAATTTCACTAACTCTGGGTTTCTTCACAATTCCCTTTGTAGTGGTGTCTGTTATTCTTATTGTACTTCTATTTACTCCGGAGGTCAAGAACTACTGGTATCCTGAGTATATGGAAGATATGCGCCCTCGAATGAAAGAAACTCGGTACAGTATGTACCTGATTAGAAAGAGTCCTCTTGTCCTGATTGGAGTTGTTGTTATCGCATTCATGGTTTCACTGGCCGTCTTTGCCCCCTTCATCACTCCATATGGTGGAGAGGAAAGAATCTGGGCTGATGCCAGAGCGGCTCCGGGAGCGGAAAGCAATGACCCGAATGTTTACAAGAAACAGCTTTTCAAAATCCCCCATCATGACATAGATATTCTTCCATCGTTCTATAGCGGAGAATTCACAATTTCTCCAAATGAAACTCAAACCACAACGAATCCGTTGTTACGATTGGAAGTTGATTTCGAAAATGATCGGCTTGAAGGTGTGAATCTCACTGTTGAAATGGCATTATACACGCTCAATCTAACTATGTTCAACAGCTTATCCGAAGCTGGTCGTGCTACTTATTTCGTTGATGGAATTAGTGCTGTACTTGCTGAAAATGAATCACTAGACGAAACATTTCGAATGTCTAATGCAACAACAGCCTATGTGTGGACTCTGTCTTTTGATGCACCTCAAAAGACTCGCACTTGGCTTGTAAATGCTAGAATGGAATTGGACCTCAAACTACCAGATTACCCTGTGCACATCTGGGGTGCGGACAATTATGGTGGCGATGTTTTCAGTCGTATTATCTGGGGTGCTCAAACTGATATCCGAATTGCTCTTACTGTAGTTGCAGTTGCACTGAGTATCGGAGCAGTAATCGGAGCAGCCTCTGGGTACTATGGTGGAAAGCTGGATGAACTTGTGATGCGAATCACAGATGTCTTCTTCGCTTTTCCAGGTCTTATTCTGGCTATGGCTATTGTTATGGCTCTTGGTCAGAGGAATCTGGATAACATCAGCATCGCGTTGATGATAACGTGGTGGCCAGCGTATGCGAGATTGGTACGTGGACAGGTCCTGTCCGAACGCGAGAAGCTCTACGTAGAGGCAGCAAGATCTGTTGGTGCTTCGGATACCAGAATTCTTCTCTTCCACATCATACCTAATACTATCCAGCCCGTTATTGTACAAGCAACAATGGATATTGGTGGTGTGCTACTCACAGCAGCTGGTCTATCATACATCGGTTTTGGACCGCCAGTTGGAACGCCTGAGTGGGGTCTAATGATCGCTAGTGGTCAAGAATACCTACTGAGTGCACCATGGATGTCGACCTTCCCCGGACTGGCAATCTTGGTTACCGCCTTAGCGTTCAACCTTGTGGGTGATGGGATACGGGATATATTAGATCCCAAACTGAGACGGAGGTAAATCTCAATGACTGAATCTACAGACATAGTACTTAGAATCACGGGGCTGAAAACGAACTTCTACACTTACGAAGGAGTTGTCAAAGCCCTTGATGGCGTTGAGATGTACCTACGCCGTGGAGACACGATGGGTGTTGTAGGAGAAACAGGTTGTGGAAAATCCGTAACCGCGAAGTCAGTACTTCGGCTGGTCGAACCTCCGGGTAGGATCGAGGAAGGAAAGGTTCTCCTATACGATTACAATCCTGAAACTGGAAACACCGAGGAAATTGATATACTAACACTTACAAATGAGGAAGTGCTTGCAATCCGTGGAAGCAAAATTGCTATTGTTTTCCAGGATCCTGCAACATATCCAAACCCAGTATTTCGAATTGGGCAGCAAATTGCTGAAGTTGTGTTGCTACATCAAGATCTGGCTCGTGAATCTCTTGAGGTCAAAATCGATGAACTAAAATCAAAGATAGGACCAGATGTTCCAGCAGATAGGTTGGCTGCGCTAGAAGAGAAAATTGCCTTTTACGAAGCGCAATTTGATAATCCTCCAAAGCCTGACGACAAGGATAAAAAACGGGCTGCATGGAGACGGGCTGTCGAAATGCTCAAGCTTGTCAGGATGCCTGCGCCAGAGCAGGTTGCACAGCAATATCCTCATGAACTATCTGGCGGGATGCGTCAGCGAGCAC
>JARGGA010000042.1 GCA_029210805.1 Candidatus Thorarchaeota archaeon | reverse complement strand
CAAGAACCTTCTGGTTTCCTGATGCCATTTATCCAATTGAGCAAGAATCTGACCCTTGATTTCGTCAGAAGAGTTTACGCAGTACTTGTAATGATATCCTCCTTGAGCCAGAGATATCTTCTCTACGTGAACAAGTTCGTTTTCGACCAAATCCTTGAGATAACGTTGGGCTACACTACGATCCTTTCCAATAATTGTAGCAACTTGCTCAACAGTCTTGGGTTCCCCTAATAATTCAAAGAATACTTTTGCAGCGCTATTTTTTACTCCGAATGCGCAACAAAGCAAACCACAGGGTTCCGTGATGCTATTTGTGAGCAATCCCTTCATCGTATTCTGCTCGGTCATTTTCGATTGTTCATGCGAGCACTTCCTGATAAGAGTTGTGCAATGGATTTGCACAAGCGGATTCCAAGATAATACTGTGTTTCAAAAGAGGAGATGATGCATCCAGTATAGGTGTTAATTGAAGATGGATTTCAGGTCAGTCAGAGATGAATACGAGAAGCAGCCATGGGAACGGGAAGAATATCGAAAACCCTCTTCACGACCAATCAATCTTGCTCCATTGAAGGGGGCTTTAGAGTCAGATCTCGTTCGTTCGAAAGTACTGAGAATCCTCATAGAAGATGGAGAATGGGTTACAACTGCAGATCTTCTAAGAGCAGCTCGTCAAGTTCGATCGGTTGTGGGAGCTGTGACGATTGGCACAATTCTGAACGGCCTGAACGACCTTGTTTCATCTCGACTAATCCTAAGCAGAACGTCAATGTCAAGTGGTATTGATTGGGCAGAGTGGAGAATCAATCCAGATTGGCTGGGTCCAACAAGAAACTTGCTGCGAATGCTAAACAGAGTACGACCACCATCTCAAGAACAGAACGTTCACACTGGAGTCCAACGACTTCTTGACAGGGACCCAGATAATGATACTCATTATTGAGTAATTAGTTATAAATGGGTAAAGTACTTAAGCATGTTTCATCGGGAGCCGTCCTGTCAGAGAGCTTATTTGGAGGATTATTCATTGTGCCCAATCGTGACAGAATCTCAGGAAACACCAGAGGTTGAACTGACAAGGACAACGTCAAATGCAGATTATACAAAGAGGATTGCACTTGGAGCTATTCTTGGTGCACTCTCAATCGCTCTTAGTGTCACTGCAGCATTCATACCGAGGATACCCGGATGGGGGATAGCACTTTTTGATCCAGTGTCCTTGATATGGATAATCGCATTTCTAATCGGGGGTATAGAGGTTGGAATGATTACAACATATGCGGGATTCTTTGGTCTCTTTCTGTTCGACCCAACAGGAGTTGGACCAATCTTCAAGTTTCTGGCAACAGTTCCAATGATACTAGTCCCGTGGGTAGCAATGAATTTCTCAAGTAAACGAATAGATGGATCTCATCTCTCATCACTAAGGTCCTTTTCCAAGTATATGGTTGTTGCATATATTTTCAGGCTTGGGATTATGATACCACTGAATTTGTTGGTGGTACCCTTGCTTTTTGGAATAAGTGATGTGACATTCATTGTAATGTACACATTGATTCTGAATACGCTTCAGAGCTTTTGGGATGCTGTGATACCATTCTATATTGTACACTCAACACGACTCTTTGAGAACTTCAGAATGTGGTAGGAGAGGGGGGAAACCCTCCAACCACTTCTGGAACACATTTAGAAATCGCTTAAATACACAGGACACATCAATATCAGGACGACATTCCTTACAGTATATTGGAGGTCATATTGTGCGCCGATGTGAATTCTGTGACTCGCCAGTTTCTGCCGATGCAGTGATTTGTCCAGTTTGCAGAGAAGATATAGCAGAAGAAACACTTGAGAGGATACTGCCGATTCTCCGGAGACCGGAAACACCAGAAGTTCGGGCGCTAGGCACTATTGACCGCATATGGGGAACTATCAGAAGGCCCGCACCTACATACAGAGATATTGGTCAAAGACCAGATTTTGTTGGACCGTTTGCTGTAATAATCATGAACGCCCTGATTATGGCAGGTGTTTTCTTGACCATATCATCAAAAATAACACGGACGGTATATACGAATGTAACCTTGAGAACGACAGCAGAAGTAAGCATACTGTCTCAACCTGATGGATTGGACTACATATTAACCGCACTCGTTAGTATTTTACCAAATATCGCAATTGGAATGGTCTATTTGATAATTGGATCAGCTTTCGCGCATCTTGCAATGAAGGTCACTGGTGGAACAGGAAATAAAGGGAAGACCATTTCCATTGTGGGATATAGTATGATTCCTGTTCTTATTTTTCGCTTGGTGGGTCTGCTCGTTCTCTCATTAGCCCTACCGACTTATTATCTTCAAGGACCACTAGATCCCGGAGGATTGACGCAAATTGCAATTGTTGACGCGGTTTATACATCCTCGATTTGGATTACACTAGATTATCTGATGCTAATCTCATTTGTATGGGTGGGATTTCTACTCATCTTTGGAATTAGGGAAGCCCATGATGCTTCCACTGCGTGGGCCATTTTGGTTTCAATTGCGTGCGTCATGGTTCTCATGTGGACGTTCATTCAGGTTCATTGACGACACTAAAAGAACGGTATGAAGACAAAGGCAAGAAGGCCGACTAAAGCGCCAACCTTATCCAATGTACTTCCAATGAGCAGCTGTTTCTCTTTGTTAGGGCCTGTAAGAGGAACAATACCCGCCCCTGCAACCACACCAGCTCCCAGAATAAGGAACGGCCAAAGAACTAGACTTGCAAAGCCAAGATACCAGATGAGAAGATAGCAAGTCACTCCTATAAAATTGAAAAGCGCCGCAACTCCAGCAGCAGCTTTGTAACCATATACTCTTGCGATGGTTCGTACATCACGAAGCGCATCACCTTCAACATCTTCGGCGCCCTTGATAGTTTCGCGAGCCTGTAGAATCATAAAAGCGGTAATGAAGAAGAGCCAGGTTGGTATTGGAAACACTATATTTTCTACAGATTCACCGTATACCAGTGTGCCGTAGATTATGCCAAATGCAAAAGAGAACGCAACCATGAAATTGCCGGCAATGCCAAGCTGCTTTACTTTCGCAGCATAAGCATATCCAATAACGAGGAAGACGATTACAACAACTGTTCCGATTAATCCATTTAGAAAGGCAAAGATAACTCCAAGAATACTCAGAATCCCGACGAAAATCCACGCCTGCTTTATCGACAGCCTTCCACTTGGCAAAGCACGATGAGGTCTGTTAATTTTATCAATTTCAATATCAAATATATCATTAACAACATTGCTCCCTGCTGCTACAAAGAAATATGTAATGAATGCATAAATGAACTGCATTATCAGAGCGGATGCATCAGCAAGGCCAACATCAACTTTGGCAGCAATCGCAATTCCAGCAATGACTGTTAGCCCGCCAATAATGCAATTTTGAGGGCGCATTATTGATAGAAATGCCTTGGGATCAGTTTTTCCCTCTTGTGGGGAAATTTGAGTGTCAGGGGAACCCATCGTGAATCTCCATCCGGTAAGTTTGCAGTTGCGATTAAAGCATTTCGGGATTACAAACAACGGCGCCACCCAATGACTCATATCATGCAATTTGCCAATTCGCTTCAGGAGATGGTGTTTTTTGTTAGAAAATCTTCCAAAAGAAACTCTACTCAAAGTTGTGGATGCATACGCGAAAGCATGGCAAGCCATGGATGGTGCATATTTTCTTGCATTGGAAAAGAAGTATGGAATGGATATCGCCATTGAGATGGACAAGGAAGCATGGCGAATTTTCTCACCAATTGAAGCCAAGAGAATTATGAAAGAATTTGAAATGCCTGAGAATGGAGGGTTAGAAGCATTGGAAAAGGCACTAGGCTTTCGAGTTTATGCCGCTCTGAACAAGCAATCGACGATGAAAAACGATGACAACACTCTGATTTTTACAATGGAGGCCTGCAGAGTACAGGTTGCGAGAAATCGCAAGGGGCTTCAGGATTTCCCATGCAAACAAGTAGGGGTCATCGAATATGAGGAATTTGCAAAGACAATAGATCCTAGAATTAAAACCAAGTGTAATTTCTGTCCACCAGATGACCATCCTGATGACGCCTATTGCCAATGGGAATTCACATTGGAGGAATGATGTACTGAAAGATGTTCTATTTGGACCCGCTGGATATCCACCTGAAGCACGCGGAAATCCCAAGAAGGTCTTTGAAATAATCAGAGAAGCGGGGCTTACGGCTCTTGAATATGCAGCTGTTCGTGGATTGAATACTAGTGAGGAAAAAGCACGACTTATTGGAAAGTATGCGGCATATAACGGAATTACAATGAGCCTTCATGCCGCATATTACATTAGCCTGGCATCCACAAATATGGAAACTAGAGAGACGTCGAAACAGAGGCTAATCAAGGCATTGAAATTTGCCCCCTGGATGGGGGTCAAGAGAATAGTCTTCCATGCAGGTACTCATGGAGGATTATCTGACGATGAATCGCACTCTGTAATCAAAAATGCGTTACAGGAGGTGTGGGAGCAGGCAGGGTATTTAGGAGAAGGCGCACTGTTAGCACCAGAGATTGCAGGAAAAATCAAAGCCTTTGGTTCTGTTGAAGAACTAATCAGATTATGTTCAGAACTTGAAGGAACAATTCCAACTTTAGACTGGGCGCATCTATATGCCCGAAGCCAAGGAGAAATCAATGACAAAGATAGCTACCTCAAAATCCTTCAAAGGTTTGAAGATGGGTTAGGAAGTTTATTCGTGAAGAATATGCACTTTCATATCAGTGGGATCGAATATACCAAAGCAGGAGAATCAAAGCATCAACCATTGGGTTCAGAATGGGGACCAGACATTCTACCCCTAATGGAAATAGTCGATGAAGTTGGTTACAAGCCAACATTCATTTCGGAATCCACTGAGCCAATACGAGGCGCACTATACGCCAAATACGTACTCGAAGAATTGGAGAATTCTAGATAATGACGGACCTGGTTTTCATCTTTGGAAAGAATTGGATGCTATCACTTGCAGAGCTCATTGTATATCTAGAAGACAGGGGTCTGTTGCGGGAACTCAAGGATTACTCCAAAATGGGGGCAGTTGTCACCACATCCCGTCCAGTCAAGGATGGTGACATTATAGATATTCAGGGGGCTCTGGGAGGGTGCTTCAAGGTAGCCCGTCTATTTCATACATATCCATTGCTGTTATTGAAGGATGCCTTTCCCAATAAAGGGACTGCAAAGAGGGCAGCCCGGAATAATCTGGAGGATTTTCCTTGGTTACATGAGGTTTTCGGGAAGCCACGAGGCAAGAAGATAACATATGGAGTGTCTACGTACCCTTCGCAAACGCGAGAGGCACCAGCTCATTACCTTCATTTTACAAGAGGCATGAATGAATATATCAAGAAGCAATTGCTCGAAAAGGGTGCTAAGAAAGCGGATTATATTGTGTATGATAAGCCAGATCAACGCAACCCTCGAAGAATCAATACTTCACTCTGGCCTCATACTATTGCCAAACACAAGCTCCTCAAACGTCCTAATGCAGAGATACTTGCTGTTTTCACTGAGTCGAGTGTATATCTTGCTCGAACTATCGCAGTTTACGATTCTATGTTACAACAATACAGAGACGAATCCCGTCCATTTATCTCAGCGGAGATAAGTACGAGTCCAAAGGTTTGTAGAACATTGCTAACTCTAGCGGGTGCAAAGCCTGGAGATACCATCCTGGACCCATTCTGTGGATCAGGAACACTCCTGATGGAGGCAGCCCTGCAGGATATGAACTGCATCGGTATAGATATCGACGGTAACGCGGTTTCAGGAACTCAACGAAATCTGATATGGCTTGGAAAAGACCTTGGTGTGCACATTAATTTCTCAATACAGAAAGGGGATGCGCGTGAAGCAGATAAAATAGTTCATTCACAAGTTGATGCGGTTGCATTTGAACCTCATCTGGGACCACTGTTTCGAAAGCGTCAAAATTGGGATGAAGCTGAAAGAATTATTGTAGAGCTCACACTTCTTTACCGAGCGACATTGAAGGCAATTGGAAAAATTCTCAGACCCGACGGAAGAATTGCTATGACCATCCCAGTGATTCTAACGCATAAGGGGGATATTTCAATTGATATTAAACAGATGCTTAAGGGTACTGAATTTGAGGTCTACAAATTACTGCCGCATCACGTCTTTAGCAAGATTGACATGAGTAAGAGAGAGATAGATATCAATACAAATAGAACTATACTTCCTGAAAGAAAACGTGGCCAAATAGTACAACGTGCAGTAGTTATGTTGGGTAGAGGTTAGAAGAGGTAGCGGATGACATCGTCCAAGATAGCATAGGTTTCTAATCGTCCGAGGTCGCGTTTCACATAAGGCATTGCATGATCGAAAATCATATTTTGAAAGGCGGTTTTGCCAGATACTTCCTTTGCTGAGCTCGCAATAATTCGGAGAAGGTCTTCAAGACCTGTACGGAGTTTGGTGTAGTTAGCATTGTAAACGTCAATTCCAAGAACCTCAACACCCCCATCATCGATAACAACTTCCGATAGACAGGTATTGGTTGCTTGTATTGGTTCTGCAAGCTCTCTGATTCGTTTTATCAGCTTGGTTCTTGATTTCTTGTCCATTTTCACTTTCAATATTGCTCTATATAGATGACTATAGACTTCTAGACAGTCCATCGTTTTTCCAGCCACAAGTGCTTCATCGGTTTCCTCGTACTGTGTAACTAGCTCATCAACAAAGTTGCCAAAACCACTGAAAGTTGATGGATTTCCATGCCAATCGTTCAATACATTCTCCACAGTCTTCTCAGCAGGAACTACTTTCCGCATGAATTCGTTTAGTCCATATTCCAGAATGAATCGCATATGGCCAACTCGTGCTGCCTTTGAAACCACCATCACAAAGAGAAGGTGTTCATTTTCCTGCCAGACATATCGGCTATTCTCGGTGTCGATAATTCGTAGGTTCTCATGGGATGCCTTATCGATGAATGTGTGGGTAGCAGATAAGAAAGGAGCTATCAGATCCATATCAATCTCGATTCCACTGTAGGCTCGTGACACGATATTCCTACCAGTCTGGCGCTCAATCAACCAGATTCCGAGAATCGTTCTCTTATCAGACATGTCTGAACTCCACTCTGCTGTAGCATTGGGTTTTGATAAGATTATGTATGATAATCCTAACACTGTTTCTGTTGCTTCGAATAAGTACTCCCATATGTTCGATAGTGCGATAGAAGATTAGTTTCATTGCGCAAGATATTTTCCACAATGCCAGTATTTTAGAAAAATGGAGAGATGAGATGGGGCAGAACCCCATCCATCCATGTCAGAAACGATATTTTCAAGAAATCTCAGGTTGTTGAGATTCCAAGCTTGTCTACCATTTCCTTGTATCTATTACGCACTGTCACCTCAGTTACCCGCGCAGTTCTCGCAATTTCTAGTTGCGTTCTACGTGAGCCAGTCAGAATACTCGCGACGTAGATTGCTGCTGCGGCCATTCCCTTCGGATCCTTCCCTATTGTGAGTCGTTGTTCTTTCGCCAGTTGAAGAATGTCGATTGCTTTCTTCTTTGCCGCTCCTGGAATACCCAGTTCCGTTCCAAAACGATGGATAAAATCGATTGGTGATGCAAATGGTACTTTCAGGTTGAGGTAGCGTAGAATCAGCCTTACACACAAACTCAGTTCTTTCCGAGTAATGTGTATATGTTCACACACCTCTTCCAATGGCCGCGGTACCTGATGTACTCTACATGCAAGGTATAGGGATGCTGCAATCATCCCAAGAATAGTACGACCACGAGTCAATCTCTTGCGAAGGGCTTTCCTGTAAATGACAGCGGAGGTTTCTCGAATCGAGTAGGGGATACTCAATTGAGAGCTTATTCTGTGCAATTCGGTCATAGCGACGGCGAGATTGCGTTTGTCAGAAGAGTGAACCTTGGTGCGTATCTGCCACTTTCGTAGCCTATGTATCTGTGCTCTTCGAGTTGAAGTTAATTTTCGTCCTGAGGCGTCAACGTTTTGCCGACCTATAATGGTAGTTAGACCCTGATCGAATTTGCTCCAGTCCATCGGACCTCCTACTCGCTGACGAGAATTTTGCTCATCAGCCGTAAAGGCACGCCATTCTGGACCCATATCGATCGATCTATCTGACAAAACTAAACCACAATTAGAACAAATTACTTCACCACGCGTATGGTCAATATACACGCCTTCTGAAGAACAAGAATTACATACGTAGCTGGTCGCACCAGTGGACTCCTTCTGCTTCTTGGATTTCGCTTGTCTACTGGCCAGTCCAATCATCTCCCTGCAGTTTCACCGGGGAAAGTGAAGCTGCTGCTAGAGCATGTGTTACCGATGATGCATTACCTCAAGGCGTTTGAGGAAACGCTTCGTGTGAAGGCACGTTGGCAATTATTCTCCAAAGAGAGAACAGTTTTCTTCAGCCGACAAAGATAAATAAGGGTTTGCACGATTTTATGAAAAAGTATGTTTTAGTATATAATCATCTAATATATTGTTTCTGATACATCGGATATAAGCAATATGTCGATATTCGGCATTCTACACGATTTATTGTTAAAATACGCAACTTATCCCCTATTTAAAGCCGATGACGAAATTAAAGTCAAACCGAGCACATCGTTTATGAAGAGAAAATACACGAAATTAATGGTAATGGAGAGGTTTCAATGATTGATAGTACCAACATTCAGAATCCTTGGAAAGCCTTCTTTGAAGAAGGAGCAGAAATTCTGGCAAGTGCGGCAGCAGTAGATATTGAGACCATAAGACGATTTATTGAGGTGCCTCCGGATTCAAAACTAGGTGATCTTGCCACAACCATCGCGTTCCACCTGGCCAAGGAGCTTCGAAAAAATCCAGCTCAAATAGCAAGCGAGATAGTCAGCAAACTCGCCCCACTAATGGAAGAGAACAATCTAATTGATAGAGCCGAGTCCAAGGGACCTTACATCAACCTGTTCTACAATAGAGGAAAATATGCAAAATATACACTTGAGGTAGTTGAAAGACTATCTGACGAATATGGAAAGAGTACTAACTACGCAGGGAAGAGAGCGCTGATAGAATCCCCAGCAGTGAATCCGTCTAAACCATGGCACATCGGTCATACCAGGAATGCTGTGCTTGGAGATACATTGGGAAATGTTCTCATTGCCGCGGGATGGAATGTTATCAAACTAGACTACATTAATGACCTCGGTCTTCAGATAGCTCAGCTAACATGGAAGATACTACAGATTGGAAACAAAGAAACTGAAGACAAGTATGACCACTATCTAGGCCACATCTACGTTGACGTTCAGGAATCTTTTGACAATGATGAGAAGGTAAATCAGGAGATTAGAGAGGTTTCCAGAAAATTGGAGGACCTTAGCTCTCAAGAGGCTCAAGCCAGTCACAGGATGGTAACAAGATGTGTAAAAGCACAGTATCAGACAGCATATCGACTCGGCATCGATCATACGTACCAAGTCTGGGAAAGCGCAATTGCTCACAGTGGATTACTTGATACCGCCAGGGATATGATGCTCAAAGCAGACAGCATTACCATGGAAAGCGAAGGAGATAATGCAGGATGTATTGTTGCCAAACTTGAAACCCTAGAAGAGTTCAAAGATATGCAGAATCCAAACAAGATTCTATTCAGGTCTGATGGCACAAGAACATATACTGGAGCAGATGTTGCCACGCAGCTATGGAAGTTTGGCATCATCAAAGACCCTTTCAAGTATCAGCTTTTTGAGAAACAACCCAATGATATTGAAATATTCAGAACCTCCCTTCAAGGAGAGGATCATAGTCTAGGCAAATTTGATGCTGTCTTCAATGTCATAGGAGCAGAGCAGTCACATCCGCAGAGGCTGATCTATGTTATACTGGGTCTCTTAGGTTTCAAAAAGCAGAGTGAGAATTCACATCACATAGGGTATGAATTTGTAGGGTTAGAAGAAGCGGACTTTTCGGGAAGAAAAGGAACCTGGATTGGATACTCACTTGATGTTGTATTAGACAGAGCCTTTGATTTGGCACGCGAGGAAGTAGCCAAAAGGAATCCCGATGAGAATGATGAATTCAAAGATGGAGTAGCTGAGAGTGTTGCAGCTGGAGCCGTGAGGTACTTTTTATTGAATGCATCACCTGACAGGAAAATCACCTTCAGTTGGGAGAAAGCACTCGATTTCAATGGCGATGCGGCACCATACCTTCAGTATTCTCATGCTCGAGCCGCAAGGATTCTAGAGAGAGTTGAGGCAAATTCCTCAGAAACACCAAATTTGGAATTACTTAGTCATGATGCGGAGTTTGCGTTGATCAAAGCGATAGCAAAACTTCCGGAGGAAATTGTAGAGACTGTAAAGAGCTTGCAGAAGAGCACATGGGGAACAAGCTTCCCATGTAACAAAATGACTACATTCTGCTACAATTTGGCGACACTCTTTAGCAAATTCTATGATTCGTGCCCTGTAATGAAAGCAGAACCAGACATCAAGTTAGCACGACTTGAGCTGGTCAAAGCCTTCAAGGTATCTATGGCAAACTGTCTCAGGATAATTGGCGTTACTGTCGTAGATAGGATGTAGTTCACCCAGAGGTTATCTTTGCAGATTCAATCACAAGTGAAGGACTCACAATTGAAAACGTGGTTCGTACATCATCGCCTATCCTGTGAATACGTGATAAGAGATCACGCATATTGATACCAATTAGGGTGTTCTTTACGGGATGTTTTATTTCACCAGATTCAATGTAGAAACCTTCCATCACCATTGCGCTTAGATCACCTGTGGTCATGTTAGGACGGTCTCCAGTGTTAGCACATAGAATACCATGATCAATCTCTCCAACTAAATCATCAAGATTCCCTTTATCTGGAGAGATAGTGAAATTTGATGTTGAGATTGACGGAATACCAGCATAAGAAGGACGACTTGCGTTTCCTGTATTATCTACCTCATCCTTGTTTGCAGTGTAAGAGTTATGCAGAAGCCCCTTCAAAATTCCGTTCTCAAGAATTTCAGTTCTCTGCGATGGGTATCCCTCGGCATCAAACGCTCGGGAACCTGTGCCACCTTCGAATAGGCCATCATCAATAATGGTCAATTCATCTGAAGCGATTTTTGACCCAAAATCATCTGAGACGTAGGAGCGTCCATACTGAACCTCTTCAGCATTGACAGCACCTGCAAACCCTCCACCTAATAGAGTACCAACAGCTAAGGGTGCTAGAATAACAGGCAGGTCTCCACCCTCAATGGTTTTTCCACCTAGGTTCTGGAGTGTTTTCTTAGAGGCATTAGTGCCAATCCACTCAGGATCAATATCCTTCAGAAACCTTGATACTTGATACTCAAAGCTTGCTGTTTGATCGTCATCTTTTTTGATTGCTGGGTAGGCGTACATCATAACAGAGGTGCTTTTTGCACTCTGAGATATGCCTAGCGAGTTTACGATTGCTTTGAAACCTGATGCGGCGGTAAGCTGAGATTCAACCGCGACTTGCATGTTGCCAATAGCCTCGATAGCTGTATCCGTTGCACGTACAATAAGATCTGCAGCTCCTTCAGAAGATAATTCTGCAACTGCGTGGTCATAAAGCCCATTTACGCGTGGATAGGCCCCAGAAAACGAAGGCAATGATACGAAGTCGGGATCGGGTATTGAAGCGCGTGCCAATTTTACCGATTTAGCAGCTGCTTCTTCATAATCGTCCTTGAGTTGTGTTGTCACATAAGCAAATCCGATTTTCTTATCTACAACGCTTCGGATTCCAATACCAGCATCACGTTTCTCAGTAGCGGATTTAATGGAGTTATTTTCTACCTCGATTGAGAATGATCGAGAAGACGCCACGTAGACCTCAACTTGGTCTGCACCGAACTCTAACGCTTTTTTGGTTGCCAACTCTGCAACGTCAAGTAGCTGTTCCACATTACATACCTCCAACAGGAATATCCTTCACTCTGGCATGAGGTCCTCCACTCATGTCTGGAATCATTTGTCCCGCTTTTCCGCAAGTTCCAGCATCCATTTCAAAGTCATTTGCTACTGCATCTACCTTTGCTAGAACATCAAGGATTTGTCCGGCAAGAGAAACATCACGAACCATTGTTCTAATTTCTCCATTCTCAATCATGTATCCATGACTTGCTTGGAACATGAATTGACCCTTTGCGGGTTCAGTATAACCGTAATTGAAACTACATAGGAGAATACCATGTTTTGTGTCTTGAATGAGTTCATCAACGTCCCAATCACCCGGCTCCATGAACGTATTGCTCATCCTTGGTAATGGTTCATGCATAAAGGATTGGGCTCGAGCTGCTCCATTTGGTTTCATGTCTAATCTTGAAGCCGTTTCCAAGCTATGAAGTAGTTCTGTCAAAATTCCTTCTTTTACCAGGAATCGTTTTACTGCCTTTGTTCCCTCCCAATCGTAAGAAAAGGAACCCCTTTCTCCAGGCATAGTTGGGTCATCGCTTAGATTCAAATGATTAGGACCGACTCGTTCTCCGACCTTGTCTTCTAACACAGTGGCGTGTGCGGGCCAATTGTCAGCTTCACATGCATGTCCGAATGCCTCGTGCACCATCATACCATTGAGAATCGGATCCATAACAACATCAAAGGTGCCTCCTTTGGCGGTAACAGAATCCAAGAGGGCTACAACATGTTTGGCTGCAGTTTCACCAATAGTTTGAGGTGCATCTTTAAGCATCTCTTCATAGCCTCCACGTACCCCAATGGATTTGAACGCTTGTTGCCTGCTTGTACCTTCTTTTGCAGTAGGGGCGGAAATGATTCGTGGAAGGGCATTCTCTAAGTAGATAGTTGTTCCAAGAGAGTTTGCTATATGAAGTTCTGTCCAAAGGTCCCCATAGATGGTACGGGTATTGACAATGCGAGAATCAAAGTCTCTGGCCTGATCGTCTATTGATTTTGCATAGCCAACCTTGTCTTCTATCGGAACATCATCAAAATGTGTCTTTATCTTTAATTTCACAGAATCGTTGAACGCGGGACCATCAATTCGAAACTTCTCAGCAGCTTTCTCATGAGTTGCAAGAGCAAGTTTTGCAACAGAAATGCCCGTTTCGCGCATACCCGCTGAGGTCAGGTCTGTAGTTTGAGCAAATGCCCACGCACCGTCGATAAAGGCTCGAATACCTGCGCCTTTAAGACGAGATGCTATTGATCTTTTTGTAACACCATCAGTAATCTCAATGATTGTAGTGATGGTGTTCTCTATCCGAATATCTGCAAATGATGCACCCGTCTTGAGTGCAGCATCAATTGCAGCTTGAGCCAAGTCTTCCATAAGCATCGCCCTTTGAACAGATGTTCCGCCAGTGGAATCCGATATAACTGATATGTACTGTGCATTGATTTGCGAAATAATGGTAAAGGGAACTAATACGGACGTCATACACAGGTTATTCTTAGCTATGTTGCAGGTAAGATATGCTAATGGAGGCACTCACGTGAGAGAAGATTCTTTGCGACCCTCATGTCGCGCATGCGATACTAATCATGCCACGCATTTCTGTGAAGACTGTGGAGCGACTTTATGCGCAGACTGTCTTGAAACCAGAACTAGTCAGTATACAGTTTGCAATGAGTGCCACCATAATCTAGGCATCCCAATTCCTGGCGAAAGCTTTGAGCAATGCCCCGCGTGCGAATCGGACAATCTTGGGAAAGGGCGCAGAGTAGAAGAAATCTGTCCTCAATGCCATTCTACACTGATCATTAGCATTCAAGAAAAGAAGCGAGGACTTGCTCAGGAACTCAGACAAGCGATTATGAGTATCCACTATGGACATACACGGCTTAGGGAATTCAATAACACCCTTTTGTCATCGAAGCGCCTTCTTGTTTCTCTACGAATGGCGAATTTTCTTCACTATAACTGGCTTGAGGATAAGATAGAGGAAATTCAATCGGAAGTTGTAGCACTCAAAAATCGAGTGATCAATCAGGCAGAAATCATTGCTAAGAAAATAACTGCTGAAACAAAAGGCCTCATGGATTATACACACTGGACAACTCCACAGTTTCCGTTCATTGAAGGAATAACAAATCGTGTCACTCAGATGGGAAATCAATACAAAGTCGGCGTTGATGAATCACTAAAAGATGCGAAAAGGAAACTCGAAGATGTCAAACATCATCTTGATGGTCTTGATTATTATCGTCGAAAATTTGCGGGCTTTTATGATACAGCAGATCTCTCAGTCAATGAGCTTCCAGTCTGTGCGCTACCTGACATTAGAGTGACGGGTAGTGATTTCCTCAAGCATGATAAAGCCAGTGGAACTTTCTACATCACCAACAAGCGACTAGTGTTCATTGCAGAGGTTGGTATTGTTCGAAAGAAGAATGAAATCATATTCGATTTCCCGTTGCTGTATCTGAATTCAATTGAAGAAGATGGACGGATTCGAAAGAGGCTTGTTCTGAAACTTAAGCAGGGAGAACTGAAAATCGCATGTAGTGAACAAACTCAGAAAGTGTTACCGGACTATGTGGAAATTGCTCGAAGATTTGATAGATATATGCAAACAGATCTTCAAAGAGTACGGAAGCTCGAACAAGTCAACCTCAATGTAAGCGATGTAAGAATGAAGATAGAGGGGCTTGTATACTCATTACTTTCACCAGGGCCTGAACCTCAGAGTGATGGGTACTATCCACGGACTCATCCACACACCCGGCAGGATTGGAGAACTCATGGAAGAGAGCCCTATCCCCAGACTGAAAGCCGATATTCGCCTTCACATGATAATGGGAGAGTAAACCCAAGAGATAGCAGATACAACTATCCCAAGCGCACTGATTTCCTCACTCCATCAATGGGTAACGTTCCACAAAATAGAGATGTAATGGAGATCGACCGAGCACTCAATGAATCAGTAGAGCTTCTAAGGATGGGGAGAATCGTTCCTGAGGACTTTATCAGAAGATACCGTGGTCTCATGAGAGACTCATATACTGCTAGGAAACAGACTGATAGACAGTCGAAACCATCTGGAACTCCCAGATGGTAGTCTAAACCCCAAGTTCTCGTTCCAGATTTTTGATGGCCTCTTCGAGTTTATCAGATTCGGAAACGGGAGCGCCTGTAACTGCAGCTTCGCCCATTCCAGCTTCAGCATCAATCTCACGCATAGCTACCGCAATGTCCTCAGAGGTTACAGCAGCATCACCAGTGGAATCAAAGGCTTCACCCGTGATACCACTTTCAATTTCAAACTCCTCAAGTCTTCGAGCAATCTCATCAGCATTATCAACTACCTTTGATGCATCTGTAGCGTCCCCAAGAAGACCCAGAATCTGAGCCACCTGTTCAAGAGCCTTTGATGCTTGAGCAGTTGACTGTGCGCGTGTTACGTGGGCAAGTATCTTCAAAATTTGTAATCGGGACTTGTCAACCGACAGGGCAAATCTTCTGAATCTGATCATCTCGGTGGCGTACACCTTGTATGCTTCTAAATTACCCGATTTTCTTGCTTTGATGGCACGAGATTTTGTACCTCGTTCCTCTTTCTCCAGCTTGTTTCGTTGGCGTTCAAGCTGTTTTGATAGAATACGCAATTGACTAGTTACTTCACCAATATTGGGCTTTCGACGACCCCACGAGAAGGCTTTCCTGAATGAACTCAAAATCCTCACCATCAATCTATGATATGTGTTTCAATCTGTTTCAGTACAACCAGTCCATTTAACACTTCGCAGAACGGGTACTCAAAAATCTTCTACTCTAACTTGGAGTTTTTTGGTATTGCCTTTCGAAGATTCAGAATTCGCCTTTCGAAGATTCAGAACCAATGTTAAGGATAGAAAACAGAGCAACTGAACAATATCTTGAAGGATATATT
>JARGGA010000545.1 GCA_029210805.1 Candidatus Thorarchaeota archaeon | reverse complement strand
TCCCAATTGGAGTAGGAAGTCAAAGAGCTGCAATCGAGAATGAATCTCTTGCTCTGACCTTCAGGGTCGTTCGTGATTCTGCACCATCTGTACCAGTGATTGCCAATATAGGTGCTACACATGTTGAGGCCGCATCAAAAGCAGTTGAAATGATTGATGCCGATATTCTTGCCATACACTTGAATCCACTTCAGGAGGCTATACAACCCGAGGGGGATTGTGATTCAACTGGCGTTCTCGATAATATTGCCTCTATTGTCGATTCCATTGATATTCCTGTTATTGTAAAAGAAACAGGCGCGGGTATCTCATCAGATGTTGCATCGAAGCTTGAAGCAGTTGGAGTATCAGGTGTGGATGTTGGTGGAGTTGGAGGTACTAGTTGGGCTGCTGTTGAATACTATAGAGCTCAGAAAGAGGATGACGACATGAAGACCCAATTAGGTCTCGATTTCTGGGATTGGGGCATCCCTACTGCACTGAGCATAATTATGGTACGCGAGGTTACGAAGCTTGATATCATAGCAACTGGAGGAGTACGCAACGGTATAGATGCTGCAAAGGCATTGGCATTGGGCGCAACAACTGCTGGGATTGCATTTCCTGTGTTATCCCCCGCGGTTAATGGAACGACTGAAGAGGTTGTCTTTGAAATCGAGATGATACTAGAAGGTCTTAGAACTGCCATGTACCTGACAGGATGTGAAACGACAATCGACCTAGAAGGTGTACCTTTGTTGATTGGAGGAAACCTCAAAGAGTCACTCAAATCCTTGGATATCGATTACCAAGTTGTTGCGAGACGAAGGTGAGTACTCCTTAGAGTCTGCCTATCCTCTGAAGGTATTTTGATCTCTTCCTGATTCCATTAATCATCTGCACTGCTTCTTCGATGGTATCTGCACAGGGGATTCCATTTATTTCGAAACCCCTAATTATAACCTCATACTTGTCTAAATCTGGTACATAAGCCACCACAGTCTTGTTCTTCAGTTTAGCTACATTGGCTACCCTTGCACCTATTTGCAGGGATATTCCTGGAGCATAGGGAAGTAACAAGAGAAGCGCTGCATCGACATAATCGATGTCCAGCATAACTCTCAGAACGCCTTCATAATCAGTATCAGAGGCACTTCCAGTAAGGTCACATGGATTTCTAAAAGATGCAATTCCTTGATAGGCTGGAGTAACTGTTGCTCTCATGGCTGCTTGATCTTCTTCTGTGAACGCTGGGAATTCAAGCCCATATTGATCGGCTTCGTCTGTGGCAATAACTCCATGCCCTCCACTAACAGTAAGACATCCTATTCGGTTTCCTTTCATAGGCCGTTCAGGGAATGAGAAGAGCTTTGCATATGCCATGACTTCGTCCTCATCATCAGCTTCTATAATTCCGAACTGTTTGAATGCTGATGATGCAACTACTGCACTACCTGCGAGTGATGATGTGTGGCTCTGAGTCGCTCGATGACCTGCTTCAGATTGTCCTCCCTTCAACACAATGACTGGTTTCTTCTGAGTAACTCGCGCGCATATTTCTGTAAACTTTCGTCCATCATCTTGCCCAAATCCTTCGATGTATGCAAGAATAGCTGTGACAGACTTGTCATCTCCAAAATGCTCAACAAAATCATGAACCTTTGTTGTAGCAGCATTTCCAATCGAAATAGCTGCAGCAACACCGACATCACGAGATGCAAGTTCCTCTAGTCTCTCAATGAGCCAGCCACCACTCTGCGATATGATTGCTACAGAACCTTTCCTGGTTCTAGCAACTCTCTCTGAGGGGAGGAAGAAGGTATCAAGCTTCTCAGGCACAAATACGCCGATGCAGTTTGGACCCACCATGGTGATTCCATATTTACCCGTAATCTCCATGACCTCGTCTTGCAAACTTGCTCCGGAGTTTCCGGTTTCACTGAAACCACCAGATATAACGATCACAGCTTTGATATTCTTCTGGCCACATTGTTCCAGAACTCCAGGTACATACTTGGCAGGAACTGAGATAACGACAAGATCGATATCATCAGGAGCTTCTTGAATTGACTTGTATACTGGTTGTCCCTCAACAGTTCCTCCACGAGGATTAATTGGATACGTTGGCAAGTTATTCTCAAAGCATAGTTTTCTAAAAATCACATTGCCCGGTGAAAATGGATTTGAGGTGGATACACCCACTACAGCAGTGACCTTTGGATTAAGCATAATGTCCAGACCTTTCATCTCGCAGCCTCGCGT
>JARGGA010000544.1 GCA_029210805.1 Candidatus Thorarchaeota archaeon | reverse complement strand
TTTGTGTTGCCATAGACGCTCTCGTAGACGATTATTGCGCTTTTCATTGATGCTCCCTTTCCTTCTACTATCCACCCTCTTATTTGCGTTGCGTGGTGTGCTATGATTTTTGGATGAACCTAATATGCTTCTACTTCTTTTAGCCACCGTCTGATCATACCAGAAAGTAGATCTATTTGCTCATATGTTAATTTTGGAAGTTGGGATGCTATCCAATTTCGTTTCATTTTGGCATCCACGAAACCTTCCTTGAATGATTTTTCTCGAATACTCAAATTTAGAAACTCCTAGGTATGCGTGTTAGCGAGGTTCACTTGTATTTGTTGGTTGAATGTATTACGCTTCGAATGAAGCTACAACGAGACCTTTAGCCTGCTCCTCATAAATGGGTTCGTTTGGGGCCTGTTCTGCAATCTTACCAAATACAAGCTGGAACTTTGATGCAAAGTCCTCCACCTTTGCAAGCAGAACACGGTAAGCTCGTCGTGCAATCAGAACAGCAGTAAACTTCTCTCCCTGCGCAAAGAGAATATTGAGTTCTCCTATTGAGAGGTTATTGAGTCCAGTTGACGTTTGTGTTATCTCTTCTAATAGGGATTGGATTCCTGAGATACCTGCAGCAGTAAGACGCTCATCCATATTCACGGTTGGAACAAATTTGTGATGATACATCAATATACCACTATCATGGATAACATACAGTTCCAACATCTGTTCTGCCCAGTCAAGTTCGTCCAGGGCAGGAGATCCAAAAACTGCAATCCCAAGTATCAATAATCCCAAGAACAGTAAGAATGCACCAAAGGTGAATACCGCTTCACCCAAGGAATTGTAAACGAAATCACTTCTTGCAAGATAGCCAATAAATCCAATCAGAATCCCAATCATAATCATTCGAATACTACTTCGTACCTCGCCTGCGGTGGTTCTGAGATAATATATGAAGAATAAAATCAACATCCCGAAAGCTATCAAACTGGCAGTTAACGCCAATGCCGTTAACCATTCTCTTGGAGCAAAAGCAGTGACGACTGGAACGATGATGCCAGATACAGTGAAGATATTGCGCGTTTTGAAGGGTTGCAAACAGTTACAAGAATCTTGGACAAACTTGGACTTCCCTTAGATAGTGATTTGAAAGATTATATTGGGCCTTATATACCCAGGTCCATATACCGTTCTATGAGGTTATAGTGACACGGTTCTGACCTCACAGAGTCCCCCCAGTGCCGTTTCTTGGGAGTACATCGCTCTGGTGTCCAAGATTGTACAACTAAAAATGAACGGTAGTATTTGCTCCATTGCAATATAGAATCCGACCAATGCAATCATCATGGCAATGTATCCCGTCTTTATCCAAATGAGTGATTCTAAAATCCCTGTGAAATAGAAGTCAGACATTACAAAGGAAAAGGTGTTGAATGCCATACCTCCCATAAGATGGCCCATGCCAAACGAACATCCTTCCATTTTCTTAAAGGGCTTCTAAGCCATTGTCCGACAAGTGTTGATACAAACAGGAGTGTATAGAAAATAACTCCTGCATCCAAAACGAGAACCAAATCCCTAGTTACCGTCATAGTATCGAAGATTGGCATGTCTACTTCTACCCTCTTTTTAATTCGTATCAATTGGTTTCGCTAACAACTACCTCGTACCTGATGAAGGTTATGATACAAACCTCCCTTCTTTTTTTCACTGCATAATATGCAACTAATTATTATCAATCAGTTTGTATCTATCTGATTGCTTAGGACAGATGTGAAAGACATGCAGGAGACGAGTGAGAGCACATTAGCCCTCTACAAACGTGGAGAACGTTTGCATCGCTTTGGTGAGTATGACGCTGCAAAAGAAGCCCTAAATGCCGCTCTCAGAGAGGATGCAGCCTATTCTCTTGCATGGAATCTACTTGGTATTGTGCACATAGATTCTGGGGATATTGAAAAAGCCAGAGAGTGCTTCAAGAAGGCAATCACTCAAGACTCTGAATGGAAGGAGCCGTTGAAGAATCTGGGTCTCTTGGAGTTCTCCTTGGATGATAATATACAGACAGTCAAGTATCTCAAGAAGTACTTCAAACTTGATGGCTCTGAAACTGAGGTGCTACTCATACTCTCAAGAGCAGCTTTTGAGTTAGAAGAATGCAACACCGTCCTCTCTGTAACATCAAAGATTCTCGACTTGGATGATGATATCTATCAGGCTTGGTCGATGAGAGGCATATGTCAAGCAAAGATGGATCGAT
>JARGGA010000041.1 GCA_029210805.1 Candidatus Thorarchaeota archaeon | reverse complement strand
CCCCATTCATCCTCTGTTTCAATAAGCGCATTTTCCGGAAGGATTGATACATTCAATCTCTCCTCGTGGAACGACCAATCTCCAACAAGTATCACAAATGCTGTGGAATCAAGGTCCAGTGTATCTGTGCCATTATTTCTGGCTAGAGTAACATGTGCAAGCGGTAGATTCTCAGATGCACCAATATCCTCAGGTATCGGTTCTAACTCCATGACAGTTGCAGTAAACAGCTGCCCCTCTTCCATTCCAATCACGAAAGCCATCCAAAAAGGCACTACATATAGAAAAGAAGGATCTTGTGTCTTCCTCTGAAGTGCGTAGGTGTATTCATCGCCGACATCTGATCCCCAGGAGAAAGTGTGGTTCGCGGCCATCACAGTAGGTGTGAAAGCCATCATAGTAATGAGTAATAGTGCAAGTATCTTGATAGGTGCAGTGTGCTGCATTGGATATCATCTCATCAGAGGAATTTTGACGACGTGCTTATTGAGTCGTAATTAAACTATCCTTTCTGTCAGACCAAGGGCTTGAGCATTTCCTCGAGCTCCCAAATGTGGTCGATAATGACAGTACCTTCTGGTGCTAAATCTCGTTGCTCTGAATCGATCCAGGTAAGCAAAATGGGAACCATTCCCGCTCTATTTGCAGAAACAACATCATGTTCCACTATGTTTCCAACATACGCACACCTATGTGGATTTGAACCAAGGGCACGAGCAACCTCTAAGAGCATATATGGTGACGGCTTCGCGTATCCAGGTACAGCAGTATACTCGATAGCTCCAAAGTACTGTTTGATTTCGTCAGTTTCTAGATGTGTACTTGGGTCTCCGAAGCGATTGGATGCAATACCTAGCTTGTATCCATCTGCTGACATTCTCGCTAGACCCTCTTTGCAACCATCAATCAATTTTGGTCTGATTGATTGATGGAACGCATCCCATTTATCCTGATACGTTGCAGCCAATGAGTCAAGATCTCCGTCGATACACAACACTTCAAGAAGCATTCTATCATACTTTATCCACTCATATCTTGTGGGTTCCCAATGTGGTTCAACATTGTTATCCCGCATATACTGAATTAGCCAATCGCGGCGTTGTGTATCTAGAGCATTCTCAATCTCATCATCAGTGAGGTCTTCGCACTCTTCAATTCCCGCATCAATAAGGTGCCTTCGTGCAACGCTCACAAGACCTTCCAATGGCTCGTAGAGTGTACCTCCAAGGTCGAAAATGATGGTGTCCACATTATTCAAATTCATGAGCATCGTTTTATCGGCAGTATTAGATGGTATTCTGTCTATCGGCGTTCATGGTTTGTAAGGTTCTCCTATCTCAACTCTTTTGAGTAGAAGATTGGCAAGCAAGAGTGGTCGTGATGAGCTCTCCTGAATTAACTTTGAAAGAAGTCGAGGCATACCTGAAGGATCATCCAAAGGATGCAAACGCATGGAACACGCATGGTGTGTTACTCGCCACTATGAAACAGTTCGGCCCGGCGCTCAGAAGCCTAGACCATGCCATCAAACTTGACGCTTCTTTGCATCAAGCCCATACTAATAGAGGAAGAGTTCTCCTCTCGCTTGGAATAGATAAGGCTCCTGAATCTCTCAAATCTTTTGATACTGCCCTGAAGTTGAAGCCAAATGATATTGATGCACTTCGTGACAAGGCAGTTGCTCTCCGAGCTCTGAACAGAGGACCCGAGGAGATGAAATGCCTGCAAGCCATAGTAGATACAGCTCCAGAGGAAGTACATGCTTGGGTCAGGATTGGTGACATTCATCTTGAAGAGGGTCAATTCAGTAAAGCAGATTCTGCGTACACCAAGGTACTTGAAATCGACTCGCAGAATGTACGTGCCTATATTCATCAAGCAATTGCTCTTTCAATGCAGGAGAAGTGGACCAATGCTGTCAAGTCAGCAGAAACCGCCTGCAAGTTATCTCCAGACAATATTGAGGCGTGGAGAGTTTTAGGCGATGTGAATCTTAGGGCTGGGAAGAACAGGTCTGCAATGAAGGCTCTCAAGAAAGCATCCTCAATCGATCCCACTGATGCTCAGGTTGAGAATACAATGGGCATGCTACAATACACTATTGGAAATCTGAAAGACGCAACCAGACATTTCAAACGTGCAATAATTCGTGATAAGAAAAATCGAAGAGCCTACCGTAATCTTGCCTTAGTGTCCATGGAACTGAAGGATTGGCTTGAAGCAGTAGGTGCTTGGGAGAAATTCATCCGATTTGAAAAGAGAGACCCCGATGCTTATGATGCCTTGGCAACAAGCCTAGCCAGAGTTGATGATTTCTGTGGTGCAGCTGAGGCTTGGGAAAAGGCGAGGAAGACATTCAAACAGAAAGATAAAGCAAAGGACGCATCGCGTGTTACGGAATTAGGCCGAGCCGCCAAGATCAATTGCTCAAGAATGAAGAAGGCTCTGCGGGAACAAAAAGAACTTGAGAGGGCCACTCGTCGGAGAAGGTAACAATATCGCTTTTTTTTAAGGCTCGTCTCGAAGTAAAGATCTTAGGAAGAACTCTATTGCGAATCGGTCCTTTGTCATTTCTACATACCATGGAGGATTGAGTTCAAGCTTCTCCATCATTTGGGTATAATCTAGTCCTTCTTTATCCATCTCTTTCACACGTTGTTGTGTTTCTTTGAGATAGTCGATTCTCTTCTGGATATGGTCGCGAGGTGATTGGATGGGCCCCCTGTGGGCGTCAAAGAGAATCTCTATCTCTAGAGTCTGTAATCGTTCAAGGGTAGCAATCATCCTGGGGACATTCTCGTCAGGCATAGCGATGTACTTGCGAGAGGGCAAAGGAACTGCATCAGCAGAGAATAACCATCTGTGATTGGTTTCAAAGAAAGCGACCATGTCCTCCTGATGACCAGGTACGGCAATGACATCGAAATGATACTGACCGACATCAAATGTGGAGGGCATAGATTCTACGTTCTTGGTAGGTAATGGTTGTCCCCAGACAAACTGAAAGAACTCTGGTAGTTCAGGAGGATCTCTAAGAAGGTCAATTGCGGACTTCCAGGCATAGATTGGAACCTTTCCATCCAAAATGTCAACACATCCAATATGATCCTCATGGGAATGGGAGATGTAGACGGCGTCTATGGTGACATCATCAAGATACTCGCGAAATTCTTCTCTGGCATTAGCTGCACCGCCATCAAAGAGTGTGTTGAGTATCTTATAGCTGTATACCCACATTATAGGATGTCCGCCATCCTGAGAGGTTGCAGTTTTGATACAGGTGATGTCATCACTATAGGGTTCTACCTCTATCATAACAAGTATCGCAGATACAATAGCCCAAAAGACTGCTTCGGTAAGTAGGAAAGAATATGAGGTCGGGTAGAAATTAAGATGATATTATGGGAATCAAGAGAAAGCTACTGGTCAAAATCATGGATAAGATAGCTATCCCGAGGATCACTAAAGTCATTGAACTAGAGAACAGTACATCCCAGATGCCCGATATGATTCTCCCTATGGAAAACTCTCCAGATCGTTTCAACATCCCTCTAGAGATGATCAAGTTAGTTAGGAGCAATCCCAAGATGCCATTCCGTTCTTTGCCACCCATGAGAATCTTACCTTCACTTCTGGGTAATATGAAGAAGGTTGTCAACTCTCTTCCAGAGAATCCATCCAACCCCCAGATTGAAGCCACTCCTGAATTCCTAGAGGAACTGGTGGAATTTGCCCATTCTGCAGGAGTAGACGTTGTCGGTTTCGCTAAGCTTCAACGAGAGGAGATCTTCAAAGAGAAAGGAATTCTGCACGACAATGCAATCGTTCTTGCCATGGAAATGGACTGGGATAAGATGGAGCAGGCTCCCAGCAAACCTACCATGAATATGATCATGGAAACCTACAATGACTTGGGGATAGCAGCCAATAAGATCGCAGAATTTCTAAGGAAAAGAGGATTTTCGGCTATGGCGGGACACCCCCTGGGAGGTATGTCTCTCTATACACCTCTTGCAATGAGTGCAGGAATTGGATGGGTTGGAAGAAATGGTCTTCTAATAACACCAGAATTTGGACATCGGGTCAGACTAGCCGCTGTCTATACTGGCATTTCGAATCTTCCACTTGCGATAAACAACAACCACTCATGGATTTCAGATTATTGTTCCACCTGTGGCATCTGCATTCGGAAATGTCCCACAGAAGCAATCCGAGAGGAGTCAATCATACAAGACTCGGGGCGAGTGACCTACACATATTTGGACAAGTGCTTTCCCTACTTTGTGGAAAATTATGGATGCTCAATCTGTATCAAGGTCTGTCCCTTCAATAGGCAACCATATTCAAAAATAAAGGAAAGACACGATAACGGATGAGGGAGAAGTATTCTCCGGTTACTTTTTCACACTTGGGGAAAAGTAAACTTAGCATTGCGAAATTTAACAACCGCCCCATTTATAAAAGGGGCCGATTTCAGCATGCAAAGCGGACTTCAAAGTCCAAACGCACCTGAGGAGGAGCACTTGTTGAACTCAAAAAGAGTCAGTATATTTCTTATTATATCATTCTTAATGATTAGCATAGCATTCACATCGACCTCAATGGCTGCAAGGGTAAAGGATACCACACCACCAACAGTAATCATTACCAATCCTAGTGATGGAGCGACTGTTGGCGGTGTTGTAACAATCACCTTCACAGCAGTTGACACTCAGAGCTACATTCGTTCTAGAGAAATCTTGATTGATGGAGTGCTGAAATCAATAACATCGTCCTATAGCTGGGACACCACAAGTGAAACCAATGACTTACATATCATCACTTGTCGTGCAATGGACAAATCCAGAAATTGGGGAGAGGATTCCATCTCAGTTACGGTGGACAACGGTGTTGTGAATAACCCCCCAACCGTTACGATCACATCCCCATCTGATGGAATAACAGTTTCAGGGAGTCAATCAATTACTGTAACAGTTACTGATGAAGACACTCTGGTTCCTGATATCTACATTGATGGAGCATACATTACTACGGCAACTAGTTACAGTTGGGACACAACTTCATACTCAAATGATCTGCATACGATTTATGCGGATGCCACTGACAGTGGTAGTCTTACTGGTTCTGATACTATCTCAGTTACTGTTGATAATACTGTGACACCAACTCCAGATGGCGCTTTCAAAGTCATGAGCTACAATATTGAAGCCTCAGGAGTGAACGCCGATTGGAAGCAGGTAGTCAAAGAAGAGAATCCTGACATTCTGGTTCTGATTGAAACTGGAACATGGGAAGATAATGGTAATTACATTCTCAATCAAGTTGTTGACGAATTCAATACATACTTTGTCGATGAACTACCATACGTTGGCTACTGTGCGCAAGCAATCACCTATTCAACCAGTGGGGCGGCAATTCTTAGTCGGTATCCAGTTCTGTCATTCAACCAGCTTCCAATAGTACCACTTGATGATAGCACGGATTATGATGTCACGCATGATTTCGTTGAAGCCGTTGTAAACATAGATGGGACTGCTGTTCACATATTTGGTTCGCATCTCAAAGCCATGTCCGGCGTTGACAACGAGTTCCGAAGAGAACGTGAAACTGAAGGAATCATCAACTACATGGATAATCTAGGAAATGTTCCGATCATGTACATGGGTGATCTCAATTCGTTCTCACCTGATGATGTTGGAGACCTTGCTCCGATGGGTGATTTGGGATATGGTCCAATGACCATGAAGTTGTATCCAGGTGATCCAACCTATGGCCAATACTCCTCTGCAATTCATACCTTCACAGATGTCTTTAGAACCTTGAATCCGACTGATCCAGGGTACACATACGGCCATCAGGATCCTATCTATACATCAAGGATTGATTTCATTGTAGTCAACTCATTCTTTGCTGACACACTGATCAATTCTACCTGTGGTGATACCGCTACCGCCGACACAGGGTCTGATCACTACTCCGTAGATATGTTCGTGTCTTGGACGGCAACTGAACCCGATCCAGACCCACCTGATCAAGTAACTGGTTTAACAGCTACTACCATTAGTATGGCACAAATTGACCTGTCTTGGACCGCAAACACCGAACCCGATATCTCTCACTATCGAGTATACCGAGATGGAGTTCTGAGATCTCAAATCGGAACACCATTCTATAGTGATGTGGGATTAGCACCCAACACCATGTACACATACGAGGTTTCAGCTGTCGATACAAGCCTCAATGAAGGTGTCAAATCATCTCCTGCTAGTGCTACCACTTTTGATGGAGGCTCTGCAGACTTAGTTGTGATAAACGAGTTTCTACCAGATCCCTTTGTTCAATGGACAGAGGAATGGGTGGAGCTTTACAATCCGCAGTCTCTTGATGCTGACTTGTCAGGATACATTCTTGATGACATCACAGGTGGAGGTACAATTCCATATTCAATAGCTCCTGGGACAGTAATTCCAGCATATGGTTTCGTAGTACTATACCAAGGTGCAACAGGTGTGGGATTGAACAATGCCGGAGATACAGTCAACCTTTTGAAACCAGATGGAGTTACTATCATCGATTCCTATTCATACCCGTCATCTGTAGATGATATCAGCTATGGTCGTGAAACAGATGGTGCTTCAACCTGGATTACATTTGACTCTCCAACACCTGGCTCATCGAATGGAGCACTCACAAATGGAGATTCAGTTCTAATCAACGAGTTTCTAGCAGACCCCTATGTAGCGTATACTGAAGAGTGGATTGAACTCTACAATCCATTGTCTGTTACCGTCGATATCTCAGGATATGTTCTGGACGATATTACAACAGGTGGAACCAGTCCCTACAAAATTCCAGCCGATACTACAATACCTGCAAACGGATTCATAGTATTCTATCAGAGTGTGACTAACATAGCATTGAACAATGCTGGTGATACAATCAACTATCTGAAACCCGATGGAGTGACAGTTCTTGATTCATACACCTATAGCAGTTCAACTGATGATGTTAGTCACGGTCGAATTACCGATGGCGCTACAACTTGGACAACATTCACTTCCCCCACACCGGGAACCTCTAATGGCGGAACTGCGCTTTCTATTGGTTTCATAACATATGTGAAACTAGTGAAGAGAGAAATCTAAACCTCAATGACTTTCTGGAGAGGTGTTTCTAGAATGCCTCTCCAGCCAATTACTTTATCCCAGCCTCCTCTATCATCTTTCTGAGAGCTATGTTTCTCGTACTTCGAGTTCTCTTTGGAGGATACACTAGGATTGTGTTCCTTACAGCAACAGATGGGAGTTTTCTAAACTCTGTTACTATATGTTCAGATATCTTGTTGTCATCCAGAAGAAAGTCGCTCCACATGATGGGCTCCATTGATGAGAATAACGTGGCTATTCAGGGCATTGTTGTGGTTCGCAATGGATACGTCGTCCTAGAAGAATACCCTGGCGTTGTATATGACGAGAACTCTACACACCTTCTTTATTCTGTGACAAAAAGTTTCACGTCTGCCCTCATAGGCATCGCAATCGATCAAGGCTTCATTGACAACGTGAGTGTGCCCATGCTGTCCTTCTTTCCTGATTATGAGATTACCAACGTTGATGAGCGAAGAGAACGAATCACCATTGAACACCTGCTCACCATGCGTTCTTGAATGTTCTGGGATGAATCCAGTGTTCCCTTTACATCTCCTTTGAATGGTATCTATCAGATCAATTCTGGTGATGGTGTTGAGTTCATGCTCAATTCGGATATGGTGGTAGAGCCTGGAACCCTCTGGCATTACAATACTGGGGCATTAGAAAATACACTCGATTCTATGCCGTTGGTGTCTACGGAGGAATCGCTACAGCATATTCAGTCGGATGCAACTATCGGTGCACATTTTGTTGGGTTGATTGGAGCCGTGATTGGCCCGAACGATCCGGTGAATTTTATTCCCCCGATCAGGTCTACAGCAAACTTCGAGGTATAATGAAGACACAGGCTTTGAGAAGAGCTAGAATTAGTGGCGCTGAACCAACACTTTGTCCAGACCATCTTTGTGGAGTGCTTGAACTCGTTCATCGTGACAGAAAAGAATTCGATCTTTTTGTCATTGAATCAAATGGAGTTGTACTTTCACAAGAGGATGATTTGGCTTCGAGCCTTGCACAGTATGCTTCAAGAAATGGTGATACGGTTGGACATGTCAGGCTTTCAATACGTGGAGGTATACAGGAACCATTCGAGGAGAAAACTGGATGCAGTAAGGAATTCATGGAACTTCCATTCATTGCCGCGCAAAAACTCTGGGATGCGGGAGTATCTTTCCATGTTGCGGTGGTTGTTGACCCCCGATTCACAACAGAGGAAGAGAAACAGACCATATACAAGAAACTCGCAGATATTCATCCATCAGTCAGGAATGGTGTCGAGGAGGAAACTCTTGATCCTTATCCTCATGCACTAGTCCGACTAAGAGCAGTTGGCCGAGAAGATGTTACAGGAAAAGAAATTTCCAGAGTCGAGGAAAGACTGCTTAGAGAACGTCCCAAATCGTGAAGGAGCACCATTTCATGAAGTATCTTGAAAACATCTCTCCCTCTGTAGCAGCTATTTCTTCTGGATGGAGTTCAGGCAATGTTGGAGTAGTTGCTTTTGATAACTTCGTTATTGCTATAGATACAACAAATAGTCCTGAGCGTGGTAGGATATTTCGAGAAGAAATTGATTCACATTTTAATTTGGATGTGAAATACACCTTTCTGACTCATCATCACTCTGATCACGCATCTGGGTTGAATGCATTCAGTGACACTACAATCATCAGCACTAAACAAACAGCCAAGAAAATTCGATCCCTAACGCGAATCAATACATACCCTTCTGTTGTTTTCGATTCTGAATACACGATAAGCAATGAAACTGATTACGCTGAACTTCACCATACAGGAGGGCATACTTCTGATTCTAGCTATCTCCATTTCCCTAAAGAGCGAGTGATTTTCTCTGGCGATTTGATATTTGAGGGATACCTCTTCTTTGCTGGATATCAGAGCAATCCGAATAAGTGGATTGCAGCTTTGGAGCGATTCAAAGAACTAAATCCAAACATTATCGTTCCCGGTCATGGCCCCACACTAAATGGTGTAAAACCTCTTGACAAGCACATCAGCCTGCTCAACCTCTTGACAAGCACATCAGCCTGCGGTAAAAGAGAAAAAAGACCCTAAAACGATGGCAGTACCTGATTTTGTGTTTGCAGCTTCAAAACGAGCATCTGAAGAAGAGTTGACCAAATGGTTTCGACGTACTGCAACAAGCTGGTGGCGTAGAGTGTGACCTAATCATCTTTTAAGTGGTGAATATGTATCCCAATACGGATGAATGATTGATGACAGAGCTTACTATCTGGAGCGAAACCAAGAAAGGCGGAAAGGTTCCCGAAAATTTTGATACAACTACAACAACAATAAACCTGGGCGACAAGCGGATTTTCAAAACTGATTTAGATCCCCTCAAGGAATTCAATGACCTTGAAGTTCTCATTCTTTCAGGAAATGAGATTGAGCAAATCGACCTTACCCCAGTGGGAAGCTGCACATCTTTAGTAGAATTCTCTTTAGGAGGAAATAATATCGGGCAGATTGATCTATCCCCACTTGCAGCATGTACGAATCTGCAACATCTTGATCTCTCATACAACAAACTCACAGATATTGATATCACTCCACTAGAACACTGTACCGAATTGAAAACATTACATCTCTTTGACAACAAACTGGAAACTATCCAAATTGCATCGCTAAAGAAGAACAAGAAACTTCGAAACCTAACGCTCACTAACAATGCATTCGAAACGGTCGATATTTCGTATCTCTTCTTTTTATCAAATCTAGTCAAACTTGGTCTAGATCCAGAAGTGAAACTAGTAGCAACCAAAAAGGCAAAAGGCTGGAAGAATGTCCCAGTTCCTCTACAACCACTTCTTGATGGAATTGAATGGGTTTAGTTTTAGGATATTATATTCTCAGTATGTAGTACCGGAGGTGCAAACTTTCTTAGTCGCCGAAGGCCAACTACCTTATCCTTTCTTCCCATCTTTGCTTCCTCGATTGCTTTTTCCATGAAGTTAATTGCCTCATCATACGCCTTTCGAGGTACTGGGAATGGAACCCCATCTTTTCCACCAAATGCAAAGGTCATCCTTACTGGGTCTGACCATGATGGAGCACTACCATAGATCATCTCTGAAATAAGAGAGAGACCTCTCACTGCAGCTGGACCAATTCCATCTATGAATAGGAGGTTCTCATAATCCGATGGTTGTGTTTCATATGCCTTTCTTACAGCGTTCCAATTCATGCGTTGAGGAACTACCTTGTAACTAGGCATGATTGTAGGTTGATCCTTTCCCTCAAGCCAGGGAATTAGAGTTGTTTCACCATAAGATTTGATATCTTCCAGCAATCGTCTAACTTTGATTGGCTCTTCCTTAACTATGTCGAGTGAAGTCTTTCTACAATCATCTGAATCATTTGAGGTCATATCTAATGCGGATTTCTTCACTTCGCCTGAAATCATTCCTGAATGCGGTTCATTGATGAAACTATCAACCTCTTCTGAGGTCCAGTGGTATCTACGTGCATCGTTTGTCTTGCTATCCATACCTTGTTGCACGACTGTCCAATTCTCTTCTGTGTCCACAAAGAAGACATGTTGATAGAGCGAATAGCCATCTTGTATAGCCGCATTGTCAACTTTTGCAACCTTTCTACTGAGTTCTGCAAGGGCTGAACCATCCATTCCATAGTCCTCAAGAGCCCGTAACTGATCTGGTGTCTTCATTGAAGCGAGCCCCTTGCCCCCTGCGGCAACCATTCCATGCTTTTCGAAGTCAAGCACTGATCTTAGTACACCACAGGTGACAGTGGTGCTGCCGCTGGAATCCCAATCGTAACCCAATATATTAGAGAGGGCTTGAAAATATACTGGATCCGCAAGGCGTTTCAGGAGTTCATGGGGTCCGAACTCTTCGGAAATGAACGCACAGAGAGCATCCGCCATTGGCATCATTCGTTTCACTAGCCAATGAGGTGCTTTTCCTGGATGCAATTTGAGGTCCGCAACGCCTGCTCTTTTCATACGCCTGCCCAAACATATGTTCAGTTCATTCTATAATAAGCGTAACAGTGTGTCGAAACTATTCCTTCAAAGCGAGGCGCGAATTGATTCTAGGGTGCTTCTGGCATATTCGCTGAGAATGTCAAGCTTTCCTGAGAGTTTGGAGCATGGATATTCATTACAATGGGCGCAGGTGGCGACACCGTGTTGGACTGCGCAATCTCTTACACTACATGAAGCACAATACTTGAAGTGGGACCCCACAGTTGTTTTACACCCATCGCAGTTTATCTCGCCTGGAGTCGCCGCCCACTCTTTTGAAGACCACATCTTGGCGGTCTTTCTTCTCAAAGAATCATCGTCCGTAAGCTTCGCTAGGTACGCATTGCATTTGGAACAGTCGAGACCACAATATGCAGTCTTATCCTTGAGCATACCTTGTACAATGTAATGGTATGATAAAAGAGTTCTCAGAGGTTTGTACTACAGTTTCTTGTAACCCTCTCTAACTACAAGAGGTGTCATTTTCTCTCTATTTTTCTCATAGAATTCGGCTACTACTTCAGGGTCTCTCTTACTCAATTCACGTAGCCCCCACCCAGCAGCTTTTCCAACAAAGAATTCTTTATCTCCGATATGTGGTTTTATAGCAGCTAGAATCCGTTTGTTGAATTCAGGACTGTATCTTTTCTTGAGAGAGAGGTAGAGATAAGGCAGAATACTGGCTCGTCTGCGCCAGAAGTTTTCGTCTGTCGACCATGTAACTAGCGTTTTTTCTAGACTGGGTTCTCTTAGCAGGAGATCCCCAAGACAATTGGACCCTAGCGGATCCATCAATGCCCATGTGTCAATATCATCAATCCATCTATCAATTATTTCCAAAGATGTTGAGAATTCTGCTTTCTTCACAAATTCCTTCATGATGTCAATTGCAGCACGTCTGGTTTCAAAGAATGGCTCCTTCCAAAGATTCGTCATAAGAGTGTGCAAATCACCAAGTGAAAGTCCTTTCATGTGTTTCTTGGTAATCCTACTAATCATTGGTATTTTGACACCCATGAAGGAAAGACGGGATGTTTTTAGATAACCTGCAATTGTTTCAGCTTGTTCAGCATCCCCCTCATTTTGGAGCGCTTCAAGCAACGGCAACTTTGGTGAATTTACCATAGATGTAACATGCTATTTACAGATATATCCTTTTTAGCGCATCGAATAACCTTTTATTCAAATTTGCAAGATATTGCATGATGTTTTGCCGGTGTTTCCGGTGGAATTTTTTTGCTATTAGAAGTGGTAAGTATGACTGAAATTGCTGAGTGGAATGATGCAATTGACTATGAAACCTTCCTGAAAAACGCCAGGGAGAATGTAGAGATTATGAAAGCTAGGTATACCGATTTCGTCCTTACTGACGTCGACGAGGATACCTTGAAAGAAATTAAAAATAAGATCAATATTCTAGTGATAGGTATAGATCGGTGTGATGATACAGCAGGCAATGTTCCTATTCTTGCAAAGATGGCTTCATACTTGGCAAATGTAGATGTTAGGATTCTTGATAGCGATAAGCATACTCGTTTCCACGAGAACTTTCGTGTTAATGGCAAACGAAAGACACCAGTTGTTCTGTTTCTGAGTTCAGATCTCAAAGAGATCTGTAGATGGATTGAGCGACCTACTGCTGTGTATAAACTTGCAAACGGAAATGAAGGACTTCGGAAACTATACAGTGATCCTGAGATAATGCGGCAGAGTTTACGAGAATTGATGAATCTCCTTGTTCGATCAGACCTTATACTGGGACGCAAGTAATAATGGAGAATCCTGCAAAAGGAAATTGGAAAGACCCAGAAAGGGTCAAACATCTTGCAGAAACATATTCCTTGAGGTATGGCGAAATCTTCTGGAATTCTGTGTCCAAACTTGTCAACCAAACAGACCGGTCAGTTATAGCTGATTTCGGTTGTGGTTCTGGTGTTTGGTTACATGATGCTGGAAAAAGATTCAACGCTACATTCCTATATGCATTTGATGCTAGTGAGGAGATGCTCGAATACGCCAAAGAGATACTTGATGCATCAATAGAATCCAGAGAATTTGAAACACACTGTGTTGATTTTGATACTGATAGTGTTCCTCTCAAACATAACACATTGGATTTGGCGTTTACTGGTTATATGTTTCACGAGATTGCTAACCCGCAAAACTTCGCAAAACAGGTGTTTGATTGCATGAAGAGAAATGGAGTCTTCATCGTGTTTGATTTTGTTTCCGGAAATCCAGAAGAATTCATCACAAGTATGGTTCGAACTGGGATGGATGAGGAGAGAGCAAGAAAAAGATACCCTCACATGTGTAAACACGCAGATGATGATATTGTTAAAATCCTTGAATCTGCTGGGTTCATATCGATTAGCTGGGAGGCAATTGATGGTTTTCGGGTAATAGCTGTGGGTGTAAAAGGATAAATGACCCACAATCTATTGACTAATCACTAGTACACTGGTGCATAAACCATGGCAACAGAACTTCAGCTTCGGAGATATCCCTTCTCACGGGAATCTAGGCAAGCTGTGCAGAGTGTTGCTCGTGACATTGGTGACCTTATTGAAATCGCAGAGGAATCAAGAGGGAATTACATCATTCGTGAAGCTGAAAACCGAGTTTTTGCATCACTAGAACAGAAGGAGATTACAACTGTCAATACTGGCGATAGAAATGACCTTTTGATATATCAAACAGCTCGTCTCATTGTTGAAAAAATAGGTGAGCACAGGCTGAAGGAATACCAGGCCGAGGCTGAATCAAAGGCAGTAAATAAATTCCTCAGTAATGAACGAGATGAATTTGTTTTAGAAATGTGTCAATCTTCATTTGGCTGGCCTGTTGAACCTATTAGTCGCAGGGACATGAAAGAGGATCTACCACACTATCTTCGAAATTTCGATGCCAAGATGCACTTTGAGAATTTCCTTGAAGTGGCCCCACGTTTCCACTCGAATGAATGGAAACTTGTGAATCGTTATGTTGAAGATGGATTGGTCCCTGTTCGCAAATCAGAGCTTCACAGGCTGATTTCTGAGAAATTTAAAGTTCTGATTCTTACAAGTACTTTGAACGTGCCTACATTGCCAAGCAATCTTACACAGGCTGTTCAGCGGATAGAATCTGAAATCCGATCGAAAATCAAGAAGACTGATCCTATCAAAATCACAGCAAAGACTGTGAATGCTCTTCCACCATGTATCTCTGCTATGCATGAATCTGCATTACAAGGCAGGAATCTCCCTCATATGCCGCGGTTCACTCTAGCATCCTTTCTGCTAAAAATCGGCATGAGCCAAGACGAGGTACTTGGTATCTTCAAAACGGCACCAGATTTTGTCAGGGGACTTGCAGAGTATCAAGTTCGTCATATTGCAACAAAAGGCGGAGAGGGCTATACGCCCCCGAGCTGTAAAACACTGCGAGGAAACACACTCTGCACCGTGGCACTTGGAGAGGCAAATGACCCGCTATGCGAATATATTGTACACCCTCTTTCCTTTTTCGAAACACGCGCATGGGAGATATCGAATAACGTACGAGATCATTCATGGTATTCGCGAAAAAGAAGGAAGATGCAGAGTTTCTGAAACCATTCATGATTTGAATGTTGAACGAGAGTAATAGTAGAGATATTCTTGTGCATAGCCTGCATATTTGCCGAAGTATTCTCTTGCAGCAATCGATTTCTTCCGATATGACTTGCCAGCTTCAGTGAAGATTCCATAGTGTTTTTGGATTACCTTCTCAATCCATACATCGATAGGAAATGCCTCAAGATGACCAACCCCAAAGAGGCATACACAATCTGCAACCTTATCTCCTACACCGTGAAGGGATTTCAATTCTGTATGTGCCTCCTCATATGAGAGCGAACGCAACCCCTCCAGATCTATATCCCCCGCAACAATAGCATCTATTGACTGCTTGATGAATTCGGCTCTCCATGCTAAGCCAAGCCCTTTGAGGTCTTTCACGTTCACCTCGCAGAGTTGTTCAGGTATCGGCATTCCATAGAATCTCTTTCCTCTCAGGTCGTAGGTTGGCCCGCAACTTTCACGTATCCTTTGAACGAGGGTTTTGATTGCAGGTATGTTCTTCCAGGTTGCACAGAGAAACGACACCAAACAGGGAAAGATTGGGTCGTTGATTATACGCAAACCTGGTGCAAAGGAGATGCAATTTTTCATAAACCGGTCTTTCTGAATCTCTCTTTGTATATCTAAGAGGGGGTCTTTCAATCGAAATAGGTGTGATAAGGATATACCGCTACCTGATGATTCCCAATAGAGAGTGTTTCCTTTTTGCTCCACATACACCGCTTGTCCAATGTCAGCGTTTACATACCCCTCTCCCTCAGACACCCAACAGAAAGTCTGACCACACTCAATGGTGTCCTTGAGGCTAAAGTTGGATACCTTAAGTTCTTTCATATTCTATTCTACTCTGTGACTTTTCTGAACTTACTGATATATTCTGTAACCTTTTCGGTAGGCTCCATATCTTCTAGCACAGAGATGGCTTCCAAATAATGGGCTTCAGTTTTCTTTTGAATACCTGCTGCAATAACTTTCTCTACCAGTTTACTCAATGTATAGAGATGAACATCTAGGGCACCTTGAGTGAGGTTAGATAAGTCAACCTTCCATTCCTTCAGAAGTTTGAGATATCCAATATTGGATCGTATTAGGGTGTCATCAGTCTGAACAGGGTCATGGCCTGGAACAACATGGGTCCAGTCGCGGTCCAGATATCCCTCAAGAGTCGAGATGTATGTGTCGAAATCCAAACTATTCACATATGGTGCATTTGATTCAATATTATCCCCGACAAACAGAATTCGTTCTCGGTAATCGTAACATGATGAAGAGTCTATGGTATGCCCTGGTGAATGAAAGAACTCCACTC